>JANYHW010000173.1 GCA_025358885.1 Cytophagales bacterium
AATACTTTCTCAGATATAAAGGACAAAGAGGAGATACGGGTCGCCACCTATTTACATGTGCGCGAAGATGCCCACATTCTCTTCGCATTTTCCACTGAGGCCGAGAAGACCATGTTTCTGAACCTGATTTCCGTTAACGGAGTTGGACCCAACACGGCCATGGTGGTGCTCTCTTCACTGCCTCCGGCAGAGCTTAAAGCAGCCATCCTTCGTGAGGATGCCGCAACGCTCCAGGCGGTGAAAGGGATAGGGGGTAAGACAGCCCAACGACTGATCCTGGAGCTCAAGGACAAGCTCCGAAAAAACCCCGGTGATGACTCTACAATTTTAACAGGAATGGTAAGCAATACCGTGCGTAATGAAGCGTTAACTGCACTAATGACCTTGGGAATCGCCAGGGCGGCGGCTGAGAAAAGTATCGATACGGTTCTGAAAAAATCAGGAAATACCGTTAGTTTGGAAGATTTGGTCAAGCAGGCTTTGAAAAACGCTTAAGAGTACGATTGAATTACCTAACCTGGACAAAACAGTTCGCACCTGGACTGGGCATGATGCTGATATCTTGCCTGGTGCCGATTTTGGCAAACGCACAGTTTCGAAATAATACCCGGCAGGATACTTCACACCTGGATTCTATCAAGTATCGGCCCTTGTTCAGGCCGAGCTTCCAACCACCCGACCGCTACGGCGATCCCTTCTCAAACTATACGACCCAGTCTCCCCTATTTCTTAAGGATCCTAAAGCCATGAAGCTTGAAGTCCTTCCGGACACTGGGCGCACGTATTCCATCTATGAGCGATTCGGCAATGTTAATTTCAGGTCACCTTCATATATGACCTTTGATGAGGCCAGCAAACTACAGAACCAAACGATCTTAAAAGACTACTGGAAAACTAGAAGCCGTGCATTGGATGGCGAAAGTGCGGTGAGCAGCCGAAATCTTCTCCCCAAGCTTTATGTCAGTCCCGTGCTGGACAGGATTTTTGGTGGCAGCTACGTGGAGCTGGTTCCCAGGGGTTTTGTTACGCTTGATTTCGGCGGGCAATGGCAAAAAATTCAAAACCCCTCCATCCCCATACGTCAGCAAACCAATGGCGGCTTTGAATTCGATCAGCAAATTAACTTGGCCGTGTCGGGGAAGGTGGGAGAAAAACTTAAAATTACGACCAACTTCGACAACAATAACTCCTTCGATTTTCAAAACCAAATGAAAGTTGAATACACGGGCTTCAAGGAGGACATCTTAAAGAAACTGGAAATCGGAAACGTGAGTCTTCCCCTGAATAACAGTTTGATTACGGGCGCCCAAAATCTTTTTGGCTTAAAAGCGCAAATGCAATTTGGAAAACTCTTTGTTACCTCCATAGCCACTACCCAACGGGGAAAGCAGTCTGTGATTAATATCGCAGGAAGTACAGGTGGCGCTACCCAGGGTCGTCCCTTTGAAGTGGTAGGTTCCAGCTACGATGAGAATCGTCACTTTTTTCTCGGACAGTTTTTTCGCGACAATTTTGAAAACTGGCTCAGTACACTCCCGCAAATTACCTCTGGGGTAAATGTTACGCGTATAGAGGTCTACTTGCTCAACCGACAGAACGACACCCAGACGCTTCGTGATGTGGTGGGACTAATGGACCTGGGTGAAACAGACAAAGCCTATAGAAAAGAATACTATAATCAGGTTGTGCCGGATGGTCATCCAACAAACAATGCAAACAACAACCTATACAGTCTCGTGAGCGCACTTCCCGCGGGATCTGATGGAATCAACTCAGAACTGGAGGGTCTTTTCGGAACCAAACCCTTTGTCAATGGAACAGACTTTGAGAAAATTACCAGCGCCAGAAAACTTGCTGCCACAGAATTCACATTCAACAAGGAGTTGGGTTACATTACCCTTCAGCGCAAACTTCAAAATGATGAAGCAGTGGGCGTAGCTTTTGAGTACACTTATAATGGACAAAAGTTTAAAGTAGGAGAACTCTCCGAAGATTATTCCAACAAAGGAGAGAAAGATGTGATTTTCCTGAAGATGCTCAGGCCACGAAAGATCGCTACCAAGGACAATACGGGCAAGATCTTGCCTACATGGAACCTGATGATGAAGAACATTTACAACCTCGGCGTTACACAACTTCAAAAAGACGGCTTTCAACTCCGCATCATTTATCGCGATGACCGTACCGGAATTGACAATCCGCAGCTTCAGGATGGCGACATCTCCCGGACAGTTCAGTTGATTCAGGCACTGGGTCTTGACAGGCTTAACCCCTATAATGACCCCCAACCCGATGGGAATTTTGACTATGTAGAAAAAGTAACGATCAACTCGGAAACGGGCCTCATTATATTTCCCTACCTGGAACCATTTAACAAGGGCTTGCGAGACCTCTTCAAGCGCGAGACAAATGCCGACACCCGGCAGTTGCTCGTTCAAAAGTATGTGTACGACACGTTGTACCATACCACCAAAGCTGAAGCCGAACTCGTCGCGACGAAAAATAAATTCTATATCGTGGGGTCTTTCAAAGCCGGTGCAGGCAAGGACATCATCATCCAGGGGTTCAATATCTCCCAGGGATCTGTGAAAGTATTCGCCGGTGGGTCGCCCTTGCGGGAGAATATCGACTATACGGTGGACTATACATTTGGAAAGGTCACTATTCTCAATGAAGGTATTCTCAGTTCGGGTAAGAACATCAGCATCACCTATGAACAGCAGGATCCATTCGCCTTTCAAACTCGTTCGCTGCTCGGCTCCCGCTTCGACTACAAGCTCAGCGATGAAGTGAACATTGGCTCCACATTTCTTTATTACAATGAACGGCCCCTCATCACCAGAAACCTGATCGGTACTGAACCGGCCCGAAACATCCAATACGGCCTTGACCTGAACATGAAGAAAAATTCGCGACTTATTACGAAAATCGTGGATGCGTTGCCCTTCCTTCAAACAAAAGAAAACTCCTCTTTTACACTCAATGCGGAATTCGCTCAGCTTCTGCCGGGAACTTCCAACATCGTGCAAGGAAGCGGTACGTCCTTTATTGATGACTTTGAAAATACGGCAACTCCGTACAGCTTGCTGAACCCTGTAGGCTGGAAACTCGCTGTCGTCCCCCAGACGACGGATAATCGTTTCGACCTCAGCGGAGGAGCGATTGATGATGTGAGGGCCGGATACAAGCGGGCCAAACTAGCCTGGTACCAGATCGACAATTTATTTTACAGGTCCACCAGTCGTTATAAGCCGGACAACATCACTGAAAAAGATCTTGAGAATCATTACGTGCGACCCGTCCTTCCTCAGGAAATTTTTCCATTCAAAGATCCTTATGTAGGAAATTTCTATGAGCAGATTCTGGATTTTGCCTACTACCCCTCGGAACGAGGGCCTTATAATCTTAACCCCGACCTGAACGTAGACGGTACGCTGAAGAATCCTGCCAGCAACTGGGCAGGAGTCACCACCGCCATTCGTACGGAAGTGGATTTTGACAAATCAAATGTTGAGTACGTGGAATTCTGGTTGATGGACCCCTTCATTAACAATGTCAACGGTGCTGTAGATGATGGTGTGCACACTCCCGTACCCAACACAACCGGTGGTAAGTTGATTTTTCACCTGGGAAGTATTTCAGAAGACCTGATGCACGATGGAAAGCATGCCTTCGAAAACGGTCTGCCCACGGATGGCAACCTCACCGGAGGAGCTGTATCAGAAAATGAATGGGGCTATGTCACCAATTCTCAATACCTGAATAATGCCTTCAATACAGACGCCAATGCCCGCGCCAACCAGGACGTAGGTCTCGACGGAGTGTCGAACGCCAAAGAAAATCAAAAATTTCAGGGCTTCCTGAGCCAGGTTAATGGCGCTGCCCGTCCCATAGTTTCCGTAGACCCTTCTGCTGATGATTTTAAATACTTTCTTGGCCCCGAGCAGGATGCGGCAAACGCAAAAATCCTTGCCCGTTACAAAAGCATAAATGGTATTGAAAACAATTCTCCTATCATTACTGGCAATGAGCCCTTCGCCCAATCAGGATCGAACATCCCTGAGAACGAAGACCTAAACCAGGACAATACCCTCAGCGATCTGGAGGAATACTATGTGTTCAACCTCGACGTTAAGCCAGGGTCCTTGCAAGTGGGCAATAAATACATTGTCGACAAAATCATTCCGGATGGCAAGGCGGATGTTACGTGGTATTTAATAAGAATACCTATCCGCCAGTTTGAATCAACCGTGGGGGGAATCAATGGATTCAAGTCCATTCGATATGCTCGGATGTTACTCACCGGTTTTACACAACCTGTGGTCTTAAGATTCTCAAGCTTCAGGGCTGTCGGAAACCGATGGAGGCGCTACACGGCCAACCTTCCGCAGTCGCAGTTCAGTGAACAACTTGAACCTAACCTTGACAATTTCTCCGTATCTGTTGTGAACGTGGAGGAAAATGGGAAAGGGAATACAGAAAAGCCTGCTTATGTTCCTCCCCTGGCCCGCGACCGGGATGTGACCTCCACCATAAACCGTCGGTTGAATGAGCAATCTGTGCAGATGTGCGTAACAGGCCTCCCCGATGGAGACGGACGCTCCATTTTTAAAAATGTAAGCTTTGACTTCTTCAACTACGGTCGTCTCAAGATGTTTCTTTCCGCACACGGCACGGGCCTGAAGGACAACCAACTCACGGCCTTTCTGAGATTGGGTACTGACTTCGACCAAAACTATTACGAAGTTGAACTGCCCTTGAAGATTACTCCCAACGGCAACAATCCGGATGTTACCATTGTGTGGCCGGATGAAAACCTGGTCGACATTGATCTCAATGAATTTTATGCATTAAAGGCCCAACGCGACAGGGAAAGCTTCCCGCTGGGCGAACTTTATCCAAGGGCTGGACCTAAACTCATCGACGGGCGGCAGGGAATCAGGATCTTCGGCAGACCTGACCTCAGCCAGGTCAAACTGATGATGATTGGTGTTCGAAATCCGAGAAGTGATGATGCAAAAGCATTCAGTGTGTGTATCTGGGCTGATGAAATGCGCCTTACCGACTTTGACCGAACAGCTGGCTGGGCCGCCAATGCTGTATTCAATGCAAAGCTTGCCGATCTCGGAAACCTTACTACCGCTTTCAAACGCATTACTTATGGCTACGGAGGGGTGCAGTCGAAAATTTCTGAACGCGCCCGCGGTGAAACAAATGTCTTTGACATTTCCGCGAACCTCGCCATGGATAAGCTGCTGCCGCGAAAACTGGGTTTGAAAATCCCCATGTACATCAGTTATGAGAAGACAACCATCAATCCCAACTTCGATCCGGCCAACCCTGATATGCGTATCGCTGCCCTGGACAAATCCTTTGATACGGATGCGGAGCGACAAGCCTATCACAAACTTATTCAGGACAATGCCATCCGGCGAAGTTTGAATTTTACCAACGTGCGAAAAACAAAAGTCAAGGCCAACGCACGAAGCAACCTCTACGACATTGAGAATTTTTCCTTTACCTATGCCTTCAGTGAAGCCACGCGAACGAACTTCAACTTGTTGGAGAACACCCAGCGAAGTATAAAAGGAGGTGCTGCGTGGCAATTCAATCCCAAATTTAAAGGCATCGCCCCGTTTAAAGAAGCTAAGTGGAAATCACCATGGCTTCAGCTCATCAAGGATTTCAATTTTAATCCCTTACCTACCAGCATTTCCATTCGAGGCGAACTTGACCGTTCCTATAATAAGATTGTATATAGGAATTCAGTCGGCAACCAAACTACTCCGCAGCCCAATCTTCAGAAGTACTTTTTGTTCAACCGGTACTTTACGGCACGGTGGAGTCTCTCCAAAGCACTTACCCTTGACTACAATGCGGTTGTGAATGCCATCATCGATGAGCCGGATGTGGATATCACAGGAGGCTACTCACAAACTCTCCAACGAAACATTACCGGTGAGCAATACCGGGACTCGGTTATTTCCAATCTGAAGCACCTTGGCCGGAAAAAGAATTTTCAACAAAACATCACCGCCAACTATACCGTTCCATTTGATAAACTTCCTCTCACCAATTGGCTGGGCACAGAATACCGTTACAACGTGGGCTACAGCTGGCGGGCAGGACCTGTGGAAAGGGTTGATAGCCTAAAACTGGGAAACATAATCCAAAACACGCAAGAACAAGGATTGCAGGGGCGAATAGACCTGGTCAAGCTTTACAACAAGGTAGACTTCCTTAAAGACATCAATACACCCAAGCGAGCACCCACTCCCGTCGAGAAAGCAAGGACAAAGCCGGACACAGTCAAGCAACCTCCCAACAACTATCTCGCCAAGGGATTGCTGCGCCTGCTTATGTCGATGAGGAATATCAGCGGCACGTATAACATTAATTCCGGAACAATTCTACCTGGCTTCATGCCCAGCCCGAATATGATGGGGATGGATAATTCCTGGAATGCCCCTGGCTGGGGATTTATTCTTGGAAGCCAGGATCCGAACATCAACAAGAAAGCCGCAGAAAATAAATGGTTAACAAAATCCGCCAAGCTGACGACGCCCTATAGCCAAAACCAAACCAAGGACCTGGGTATAAAAACCGCCCTTGAGCTTTCTCCGGATTTTAAGATTCAACTGGATATCAAAAAGACTACATCTTCTTCTTTCCAGGAGATCTACAGGTTTGATCCCACCAACACGGCGGTGACGCCGGATGCCTTTGGCTATTCCGAGCTGAGTCCAACACGCACCGGCACTTACCGGATTTCTACCATTGCCATTGGTACAACCTTCAAGAATAATAATAGCCTTACCTCCGATGTATTCAAAACGTTTGAGGATAATATAACGGTAATCAAAGACCGGTTTACAAAGACTTCGGGACAGCAAGGATATGAGAGTAAATCCCAGGACGTCCTCATCCCGGCATTTTTTTCTGCCTATACCGGGGCAAGCCCCAACGGAGTAAGCCTGTCTCCCTTTCCGGCTACACCGCTCCCAGGTTGGCGACTCGATTATAATGGGCTGACCAAACTAGATGTCTTCAAAGATATTTTCCAATCGATAAGCATTTCCCATGCCTACTCTTCAACCTATACCGTATCCAGTTTTACCAATTCGCTGGAGTATTCAAATGTAGCCAACAACGTTCCATTATCAGACTATAACACCGGGAGCAATTTTGCCAATATATTGAACAGCCAGCAACAGATCATCCCGGTATATGTCATTAGCCAGGTGCTTATCTCGGAACAGTTTGCTCCCCTGGTGGGTATCAGTGTGAGGACGAAGACTAAGTTCACCGCGCGGTTTGAGTATAAGACCAAAAGGGACCTGTCGCTGAACATCGCCAACGCGCAGATTACCGAAGTTAATGCCAAGGATTGGTCCATTGAGGTTGGCTATATCAAGAACAACATGAGGCTCCCTTTCAAGGACCATGGAAGGATCATTACCATGAAGAACGATGTCAACTTTCGGCTCAACCTGAGTGTGACCAACAATGAAACCATCCAGCGGAAGATTGATGACGTCAGCACGATCACCAATGGTAACATCAATATCCAGATCCGGCCCAATGTTAGCTATGCTGTCAATAACAAGCTTAACATCCAGCTTTATTTCGACCGGAACGTCAGCGACCCTCTGGTCACCAATTCGTACAGAAGGGCCACCACCCGCGTAGGCACCAAAATCGTTTTCAATCTCGCACAGAATTAGGCATTGGTTATTGGGAGAATTTGTCGGTGGTCCGGACCGGCTTCAAAGACCTATTTCTCCGTTATGAATTTTACCCCTATTTTTGACCACGTTTTACCACTAAATCACCATCATGAATATTCCCGAAGGACTCAAATACACCAAGGACCACGAATGGATCAAAGTAGAAGGAAATAAAGCGACAGTAGGCATTACTGATTTTGCACAAGGCGAATTAGGTGACATCGTATACGTGGATATCTCAACAGTAGGACAAGAAGTTGCCGAGCACGAAGTATTTGGCACGGTTGAAGCCGTGAAGACCGTCAGCGACCTATATATGCCCGCCACCGGGAAAGTGCTTGAGGTAAATAAAGAACTGGACGGAAGTCCTGAAAAAGTGAATTCCGATCCGTACGGCTCAGGATGGATGGTTAAACTGGAGTTGAAAAATCCCTCAGATGCCACAAAGCTGCTAACCGCTGCCCAATACAAGGAACTAATCGGAAAATAATTGGTTATTGAGATGTGGTAAGTTGGTTTGCTATTCCAAATGACACTACGATTACCCTTGCATGATCGAGCTACCCGTTATTCCTGCTGAAGAAACACGCAAGCGCAAACCAAACTGGCTGCGAGTGAAGTTGCCTATTGGCCCCGAGTATGCGAAGGTCCGCGCCCTTGTGGATACACATAGACTTCATACGATTTGCGAAAGTGGCAATTGTCCTAACATGGGAGAATGCTGGGGTGCGGGTACAGCCACCTTCATGATATTGGGAAACATTTGCACCCGCAGCTGCACTTTTTGTGCGGTGGCTACAGGCAGGCCTACAGAATATGATGAAGACGAGCCGAGGAGGGTGGCCGAAGCCATTAAGCTCATGGAGGTAAAGCATGCCGTGATAACCTCCGTCAATCGCGATGAACTAAAAGACAGAGGTGCGGAGATCTGGTTTCAAACGGTGACCCAGACGAAAAAGTTAATGCCTTCCACCACAATCGAAACCCTTATCCCGGATACCAAAGGCAACTGGGATGCCCTGTACCGAATGATTGAAGGCGGCCAGGAGGTGGTATCACATAATGTGGAAACCGTGGAACGGATGTATCGGCGGGTTCGCCCACAAGCTAAATACGAGCGTAGCCTGGAACAACTTAAGCGAATTCGTCAGGCCGGAATGCGCACAAAGAGTGGCATCATGCTGGGCGTGGGAGAAACAAAAGAAGAGGTGTTCAAGGCCATGGATGACCTGGTGCAACATGGCCTCATGATCCTGACACTAGGTCAATATCTTCAACCAACCAAGATGCACCTCGAAGTGGCTGAATTTATACATCCTGAAACTTTTGAGATGTACAAGGAAGAAGGTTTGAAACGCGGCCTTAAATATGTCGAGTCAGGTCCATTGGTCCGCTCCTCCTACCATGCGGAGCGCCACGTGAACGTGCCCATAGTTCCGTTCTTAGCTCTATAATGCCTCAAGCTTTTCCAGGAACCTGACTTGGTTCCGTGCCCGTACAAGGTTCTGGCCGTGATATGTTGTATGATAATAGGTGTCTCCACGCAAGTAATCCGTCAGAAACCGGAGGGCCATAATATAGGTCATCATTTTTCCAGCAAAAGGAACAGCATCTAATTCCTCAGCAGACATCACCTCCTTCATCTGTGATAGGTAGCCTTTCAGCAACGCATCATAAACGTCTTTTCTAAAAACGATTTTGGATAAGTCCTTCTCCTCCTCAGAAACGGGGCAAACAAATGTCCGGATCATGTCGCCCAAATCATAAATAAAATAGCCTGGCATAAGGGTATCAAGGTCAATGACGCAAACTGCCTTTCTACTTACGGTATCAAATAGGACATTATTAATTTTGGTGTCATTGTGTGTAATCCTCAACCGAAGTGCTCCACATCGAATCAGCTGATTGTATTCATCTACCAGACCGTTGGCCCCTTGGCACGACCGAATGCAGTCCTCTGCTGTTTCACTGCGATCTTGAGGAGCTTCGCGCATAGCATCCTCAAATTGTTCGTAGCGAACATCCAAGTCATGGAACCGGTGAATCGTTTCCTTGAACTGATGAACATCAATGGCATCGAGGTATCGGGTGAGGCGTGCAAATTCCTGCGCCGCACTGAACGCCTCTTTAGCCGTAGCCACTTTATCCACCGTAAAGGTGTTATCAACATAAGGAAACAGTCGCCAGGGGTTTCCATCTGGATCGTACACCATTTCGTCGTTTTTCAGGGAATGCACCGGTCTAAGAAAAGGATATTGAGGAAAGTGCTTCAATAAATATTCACCGGCCAATCTTAGGTTAGAGGCAATGATTTCAGGATTCTTGAATACCTGGGCATTTACCCGTTGGAGAATAAAACTCCTTGCACCGATCAGTTTGAAAGTCTGGTGGATATGACCCGTACCAATTCTTTCAATCCGGAAGGATGATCTTTCAAGTCCGTAAGAATGAAGAATATTTTCAGGTACTGCCTCCCCTACTTCCATAGTGCCTTCGGGTATTCTCCGGCATTGACAAGGGCACGGATTTTTCCGGAAACCTCTTCTTTATCCTCTTTATAGGTTACACCAAACCAGGTTGTCCCACCGCCGATGATATTAACCTTTCCCAGCTTTTGCTTAATGAGTTCGGACACCATCAGGGCAATATAAAATTCAGCTGACGTATTGTGAAGATTCTTCTCCACGAACTCCGCAAACATCCTTTCGGACAAATCAAAAATTCCAGACTGAAACCCCCAGCAATTCATCGACACAGGCAACTCGGGGGAGAGTTCACGGTCACCGGATTCTTCTTTGGTGATGATCTTGCCGTTCTCGACTACTATTTTCGTGAGTTCACTTAGTTTTTTCAGGTATCCTTCCAAGTCGCGTTCTTCCGCTACTCCACGTGATACACTGCCGTGCTCGGACAAAACATTCTTAAGTGTATATCCAACCATGGCATGGTGGTTCGCAGGTGCAGTCTTAAAAAAGTGAGCCAGGGAAGCAAAGGATTCCCGTCCATAGAAATCATCAGCATTGATTACAGCAAAGGGACCCTTAATTACCTCTTTGCCGCAGAGCATCGCGTGTGTAGTTCCCCAAGGTTTCTTCCGTTCAATTTTTCCAAATTTCGATGGAACAAAACGATCGAGTGATTGAACCTCAAAATGGACAGATGCCTTTCCCTTCAGCTTGGGCAGAAACATGTCTTTAACTGTTTCCTTGATTTCATCCCTTACGACGAACACAATATTATCAAAGCCAGCACGAAGCGCATCGAAAAGGGAATAATCCATGATGGTTTCACCATTAGGGCCAAACCCGTCAATTTGTTTTATGCCACCATAACGACTGCCCATTCCGGCCGCCATGACGAGCAAAGAGAGCTGGTTGTTTTTCACAGAGGATATCTATTTAAAAATGATTAACTAGGAATCGTTTGTATGTAAAAATAGGATTTTCACATCAAAAATTATTCATCTGGGAATATATGTCTCAACCGTCACGCTCAGCCAGTTATGCGATGTCTATGATGATCATCGGGGCTCTTTTTTTTATATTCGGATTTCTTACCTGGCTGAACGGGACTTTAATTCCCTACCTCAAGATCGCTTGTGAACTGAAGACAGACTTCCAGGCTTACCTGGTTACCACGGCGTTCTTCATCGCCTACACAGTCATGGCAATACCATCATCCATGGTGCTTCGAAAAACAGGGTATAAGCGTGGAATGGCCATCGGGCTTCTGATCATGGCGGCGGGTGCAATCATCTTCATTCCCGCGGCGAAAACAAGAAATTACGATCTGTTCCTGGTCGGATTGTTTATCATCGGTACGGGCCTGGCTTTGTTGCAAACGGCTTCCAATCCGTATGCCTCCATTATCGGTCCAATTGAAAGCGCAGCAAGCCGCATCAGTATTATGGGAATATGCAATAAAGTGGGCGGCATAATCGCCGGGCTGATATTCGGTTACATCGCGCTCAATGATGCTGATTCCCTTATCGCTAACCTTCAAACTATGGATGTTACCTCTAAGGAAATTGCGCTGGCTGAATTGGCAGGAAGGGTAGTCGTGCCGTATATCATCATTGCCGTCATGTTAGCATTACTCGCCATTGGAGTTCTATTCTCCGGACTTCCGGACATTGACGACAATGGCGCAGCCGACACCGGGCAAGGAGCAGGGATAGTAGAAAAGACGAGCGTCTTTCAATTCACGCACCTCGTGCTCGGAGTAGTCACTCTGTTCTTTTATGTAGGCGTTGAAGTACTCGCCGGCGATACCATCATCAACTATGGGAAATCCATTGGGATCCAGCTTTCCACTGCGCGCTATTTCACTCAAGGAACACTTGCTTTTATGCTGGTAGGTTACGTCATCGGGATCTTGGCCATCCCTAAGTACATCTCCCAATCAACCGCATTGAAATTTTGTGCAATCCTCGGGGTAATCTTTTCGATTCTCGCCGTCATGACCCATGGATTGGTCTCCGTGGGATTCATCGCAGCCCTTGGGCTGGCCAATTCATTGATGTGGCCCGCCATCTTTCCCTTGGCAATTACAGGCTTGGGAAAGTTTACCAAAATTGGTTCTGCCTTGCTGATCATGGCCATTGCCGGCGGCGCTATCCTTCCCCTGATCTATGGCAAGCTGTCAGATGCCTGGAACACCCAGCAAGCCTATTGGATCATGGTGCCTTGCTATCTATTTATTCTTTACTATGCCGTATCCGGACACAAAGTCGGCAGGCCTGCAAAATGAAGTTCATTCTTCACGCCTCCCTATTCTTTCTTGGAATATCGTGCGTCTTTGGGCAATACTACCAGGCTCAGGATTTTACCAAAGAAAATCTTTTTACCCGTAACATAGAAGGCCCTAACACCGACGCGCAGGGTCAACTTTTTGTAGTCAACTTTGAAAAGGACGGAACGATTGGGAAAGTGCACACAAATGGTGAAGCAGAGTTATTCGTGACATTGCCGGAGGGGAGTATTGGTAACGCCATCGTTTTCGATAAGAAAGGTAATTTTCTGGTCGCGGATTGGAAAGGACACAACATTCTAATAGTTGATGCCGCCAAGATCATTTCAGTCTATTGTCACAGCGAAAAATTCAATCAGCCCAATGACTTGTGCATCAACGACAAAGGGCAGATTTTTGCGAGCGATCCTAATTGGAAAGAAGGAAATGGTCGTCTGTGGCGCATTGACCCCGGGGGTATTCCATTGCTGCTTGCCGACTCGATGGGTACAACCAACGGCATTGCCTTAAGTCCTGATGAAAAGATATTGTACGTCAATGAAAGTGCACAACGAAAAATATGGGCTTTTGCCCTGGATGAAACGGGGAGGATATCCAACAAAAGATTGTTTGCCGAATTTGCGGACTTTGGACTGGATGGAATGAAATGTGACCGGCTGGGGAACCTGTATGTAACCCGTTACGACAAAGGAACAGTTGCCATTTTTTCGCCTTTGGGCAACTTGATTCGCGAGGTGTTGCTGAAAGGCAAAAAGCCCAGCAACCTTACATTTGGAGGAGCTGATGGCAAGACATGCTACGTTACTCTTCAGGATAGAAAGTGCATTGAGGTTTTCCGGAGCGAGGTTCCAGGGAAAGCAGGGATCAGGTAAAATAAGAATTTAGATATTTTAAGATTTGCTCTTCACGGTGTGCGTAATCACCCTGCAACAGGGTATAATCGATTTTCCTTTTTTCCAGCTCACCCTTAAATACCAGGAACATTTCGGCTCTCCTTTCTCCCAAATCGCGAAGACCGTCGGCGATCCAGGGCACATCAATATCGAACAGAAAATACTGGTCATAAGAAATCATTTTTTCCAGTTCAAAAAGCACGGGCGGCACCTGTTTCAGATAATGTCTGGAATAGATCTCCGTAGTGATCAGGTCTGTATCGCAGAAAATTAATTTATTGGCCTCTTTGGTCTTGGATAGGACACGCTGTGTTTGGGCATGACCAATCCGGATAATATCCTCCAGGGTAAAGTCATTGGAAGTGATCATTTCTCTGGAGACCTCACCAACAAATTCGGTATGGAATTTCTCAGCCAAATGTCTCGCCATCATTGATTTTCCCGTGCTTTCAGGTCCGTAAAAGCAGATTTTCTTCACAAAAAATACTTTTGCCGATGGCGCTATAAAATCCCAGTAGCGGAACGGCTTCTCGCGAATCAGGCTTGCTGACACAGGAAATTTTTTTCGGTCAGGATCAAAGGCAACATGGGAGACACCAAGAATCCTGGCCAATAGCGGTCCATAGTCTTCGGAGCTGAATATCACATCAGCTTTCGGAAACCTGTCGCGAAGAAACACTGCCCATTTTGGAATCCGCTCAACCATAGGCAAAGTTTCGTCATCGAAATCATCCTCCGAAATCTCAGGTTTGACGTTGTGGATAGTCCTGCACTCATCGACGAGCCATTCAAACCGCAAGGGCCCCGGTATCGGGTCCAGCGGTGTATACGTCATGGAGACGATGAGTTCATCACATTGAAGAGCAGCAAATTGAATGAGGGCCATGTGGCCCTGATGCACAGGCATGAATCTTCCGATGACAAGGCCACGCTTCATAAAGCATAGCTATTGAACTCCCGACGCCACCGAAAAAATCCCAAGGAAGCGATCAGGCAAAAGACAAAATATTCAATACTCATAAGCATAATGCCTTTGGTGAAATACAGGTACGTGGCCACCATGTCTGCGATAATCCACACCATCCAGCACTCGACTTTCTTTTGTACCATAAGGTAAGTGGCCACGATGCTTACCACCGTGACGAATGAATCCATGTAAGGATAAGCGCTTGGTAAATTGAACAGGGTGGGAAATAGCTCGTGCAGGTTGCTGGCAAAGGAGCCAAACCCAGCAGTACCCAAAATGATCAACACCCCAAACAACAGCAACGCCCTGACCGGCATCCAGCTTATTCGGAGTTCGTGCCTCGTGTTCTCCTCGTACTTTTTCGGATGCGTCCAGCGCCACCATCCCATCAGGTTGGTTACAAAAAAGAATACTTGCAGGAACATATCAGGATAAAGTTGTATCTGGAAGAAAAGAAAGAACAGCAGGATCACGTTGATGATGCCGATCGGCCAACTCCAGATATTGGCCCTGGCGGAAAGCCAGACCGCTATGGCCCCGGCCAGGGTCCCAAAGAACTCCAGGTAGCTAACATTTGTATCAAACGCAGTAAAAAAAATACTTTTGCTGTCGAAGAAATTCATTGACGGTTAGTCAAGTATTGAAGGAGCGATAACCTGCGGCAGTATATGACTAAAGTTTGATGCACACGTTTTTGGTCTCCGTGAAGAACCGCATGGCTTCCCATCCTCCTTCGCGACCGATTCCTGATTGTTTCATGCCGCCAAAAGGCGTCCTCAAGTCTCGTAACAACCAGCAATTCACCCAGACGATTCCGGATTTTAATTGCGCTGATATGCGGTGGGCTTTCTTCAGGTTTTCTGTCCAAAGGGTTGCCGACAAACCATAGGTGGTGCTGTTGGCATATTCCACCACTTCGGCTTCCTCGTCGAAAGGCATAATCGTTACCACCGGACCAAAGATTTCCTCCTGGTTTGTCCGGCAGAGGTGATCCAATCCCACGACGACGGTGGGCTCAACAAAATATCCCCCTGCACAGCGACCTTTTACTTCTACCCTGGTTCCACCAGTCAGTAGTTTCCCTCCCTCTTGTTTGGCTAGCTCAATATAAGACAGCACTTTTTTCATATGGGCCTCGGACACCAGCGACCCGATTCGTGTTGTCGCCTCCAACGGATCACCGATCGTTAGTGCCTTTGTACGTTTTACAAACTCTTTCACAAAATGGTCATACAGAGACCTCTCCACAAAGATCCTGGAACCGCACAAGCAGATTTCTCCCTGGTTGGTAAAAGAAGAACTGATGGAAGTTTGCAGAGCTAGTTCCAGATCGCAATCGGCGAAAACAATGTTGGGATTTTTTCCGCCAAGTTCCAGAGAAATCTTCTTTAACATGGGTGCGGCCGTCGCCGCAATTTTCTTTCCCGTCACTGTACCACCAGTAAAAGATATCGCCGTTATCTCCGGATGCTCGATAATGGCCTGGCCTACTTTTGGGCCCAGGCCATGTAATACATTCAACACTCCCTTGGGCAGCCCCGCTTCCTTACAAAGTCTTGAAAACAGGTAGGCAGTCATGGGCGTAAGTTCTGAAGGCTTTGCCACTACCGTGCAGCCAGCCGCCAAGGCAGGTGCAATCTTCCAGGTGAACAAATACAAGGGAAGATTCCACGGTGAAATGCACCCCGCCACGCCAACTGGACTGCGTGTGGTGTAGTTGATCGCTTCCGTGTCGGTGATATGCGCTTCGCTTGCAAAATGCACTGCCGCTGTGGCGTAAAACCTTATGTTCGATGCTGCCCGGGGTATGTCCAGCGATTTGGCCAACGATAGTGGCTTACCGCTGTCCTGGCTCTCCGCCATGGACAATTTTTCAATATCACGGTCAATCAGGTCAGCTAAATGTGTGAGGATTGCAGATCGTTTTTCCACCGCAAGGGAGGACCAACCCTTGAATGCCAACTTCGCCCCATCAGTTGCAGCGGCCACATCCCTTCCATCGCTGTCCGGAATCAAGCTGTAGACTTTACCTTCAGCAGGATCATAGTTGTCTATATATTTTCCGGAGGAAGGTTCAACGAATTCGCCATTAACATAGTTGAGGATCTTTTCCATATTTCTTATTAAAGAGAACCGGTTCTGCCACCGTCAACCGGTAAATTGATGCCACTAATGTACCCAGCTGCCGGGCTGGACAGAAAGGCCACTGCAGCCGCTACCTCCGCAGGTGATGAAATTCTGCCCGCAGGAATTTCCATCTCCATCGCGCGCGTTACCTCTTCCAAAGATTTGTTTTGTTTTAGGGCACGATCTTGCATAAGGGCCTCCAGGCGACCGGTCATGCAGGCTCCCGGCAATACATTATTAACCGTTATCCCAAAGGGAGCCAGCTCGACAGAAAGTGTTTTGGACCAGTTGGCTACCGCGCCGCGTATGGTATTCGAAACACCCAATCCCCGGATGGGTATCTTCACGGAAGTTGAAATGATATTAATGATCCTTCCATACTTCATCTCCTTCATTGCCGGAACAAGAGACTGCACGAGGAGTTGATTGCAAAGAAGGTGGCTGGAAAATGCTTTTATGAATTCCTCCGGTTCGGCGCTTAATGCCGGTCCGGCGGGAGGACCACCGGTATTATTGACAAGGATGTGCGCCTGTTGTGTCCTGGCATACAGTTTAATGGCAGATTTGACCTGATCCGGAAAAGCAAAGTCAGCCACAAAAAAATCATGACGCTGATCGTGTGCCGTGGACAGCTCCCTGACTGTCTCTTTCAACTTTTCCTCATTTCGGGCAACGAGGGTCACCGTTGCTCCAAGCAGTGCGAGTTCTATGGCGGAGGCTTTTCCAATACCTTGTGTACTGCCACAAACAAGTGCTTTTTTGCCTTTTAAATCAAGGTTCATAGCCCATTTTTGGTAAATATAAAAGAACGCTAACTTTCATTGACAAAACCACTGCCTAAGGAAATAAAACGGCTGCAATCCCTACCGTAAAGAAGAAATTTCAAAAGGCTCAAACTCTCAAAATCATATGTCAATCCGTCGACCTTTCAACCTGCATCAGTGGATAAGCGAAAATCGCCACCTTCTGAAACCTCCCGTCGCCAACAAAAACCTGTATACCGATGCAGGTGACTACATCGTTATGATTGTTGCCGGACCCAACGCACGAAAGGATTATCACTTCAACGAAACCGAGGAACTCTATTATCAATTGGAAGGAAGCATTACTGTCAAAATCCAGGAAGACGGAAAGGCTGTTTCGCTCCCGTTAAATGCAGGAGACATGTTCCTCCTCCCCGCGCGCGTGCCGCACTCCCCTATTCGTACCCCTAACTCGATTGGGCTTGTAATTGAATGCAAACGAAAGGCTGAAGAAGACGATAGGCTCATGTGGTTTTGTGACGGCTGTAACAACAAATTGCACGAATACAAGTTTCACCTGAATGACATTGAAAAGGATTTCATTCCTCGCTTTCGTGACTTCTACGGATCCGTGGATTTACGTACTTGCAAAAAATGCGGGACCGTCATGGAAGCCGATCCACGCTTCGTTTAATTCCTTTCTATGACCAAACCAGAGTTGAAGCAGGCCCTTATCTTCCACCACTTAAATTTTCTAAACCTGATTGAGGCAATCCCGGATAAAGATGTTCATGCCACGATTCAGGGTAAATGGAGTGCAAGTCAACAGCTCGAGCATATCCTGAAAAGTGTTGCGCCGGTCCGCGTAGCCTTCTTTCTGCCGGCCTATTTGCTGAAAATGTTTTTTGGAACTTCCAACAGACCTACCCGCAGTTATGAGGAGCTTGTGGTTAAATATCAGGCGAAGTTGAGCGCAGGTGGAAAAGCCCCGTCATGGTTCGTGCCCTCCGGACAATCCAAGGAAATAAACAGGCTAGCGGCAAGGCTTAGAAATTCCATTCAATCACTTGTGGGAAGAATTGATCCGTTCTCAGAAAAGGAATTGGACCAGCTATTGATGCCCCATCCCCTGCTGGGAAAACTCACTCTCCGTGAGATGCTGTACTTCACGATATACCATGTCCAGCACCATCAGAAACAAATAGACCTCAAAGGGTGACTTGCAGGTATTATTGAATAGCCATTATGAAATTTGAAAATTCCCTTGAGTTTGCAAAAGGTTTGGATCAAGCTGATCCACTGAAAGTTTTTCGTACCCAATTCCATATTCCACAGGTGAAGGGCAAGCCATGTCTGTATTTCACCGGAAATTCACTGGGCCTGGAACCCAAGTCAACCAGAAAATGGGTAAACGAAGAATTGGACGACTGGGCTTCCCTCGCCGTGGAAGGTCATTTTCATTCAAGAAGACCATGGCTTTACTACCATAAGTTCACCAAGCAGGGATTGGCAAAGTTAGTGGGCGCAAGACCATCGGAGGTCGTGGCGATGAACCACCTCACCGTGAATCTCCATCTCATGCTTACGTCTTTCTATCGTCCAACCAAAGAACGATTCAAGATCATCACGGAGGCAGGCGCATTTTCATCTGATCAATATGCACTTGAATCACAGATCAAACTTCATGGTCTGGATCCTTCCGACACGCTGATTGAACTCATGCCGAGGAAAGGTGAACATACACTGCGAACCGCTGACATTCTTGGGGCAATAGAAAGAAATTCGGACCAACTTTCCCTCGTGATTTTCGGGGCTGTACAATATTATACAGGACAGTTCTTTGACATGAAAGCCATTACCCGGGCAGGGCATCGTGCCGGGGCAATCGTAGGTTTCGACCTTGCCCATGCTGCTGGGAATGTTCCATTATCATTGCATACGCACGGGGTTGATTTTGCGGTTTGGTGCAGTTACAAATATTTGAACTCCGGACCTGGTGGGGTAGCCGGAGCTTTCATCCATGAACGTCATGGCAACAATCCAGGGTTAATTCGGCTGGCCGGCTGGTGGGGACACCAGGAAAAAGCACGTTTTCAAATGAAGAAAGGGTTCATGCCGATGCCTGGGGCGGATGGATGGCAACTGTCAAATTTTCCTGTTCTCAGCGGCAGCGCACTGCTCGCCGCGTTGGAAATCTTTAACGATGCAGGAATGGCTGCCCTTCGGAAGAAAAGCCAGGTGTTGACAGGCTATCTTGAGTTCCTTCTTCGATCTATCTCCTCGCATGAGGAATACTTTTCCATTTTAACACCACCATCACCTTCAGAACGGGGATGTCAATTATCTATTCTCATGCTAAAGAAAGGGAAGAAGGTCTTTGCGCGGCTCACGGAAGAAGGGGTTATTGCCGATTGGAGGGAACCTGATGTCATTCGGGTTGCACCGGTGCCCCTTTACAACACGTTTGTGGACGTATTTAAATTTTACTCTATTTTCAAGAAAGCACTTTTATAATCTGTACAGCTGATCTTTATCATGTTTTAACTCAAACAGATTTGCGAATTTGGTACTGAAAGGACGTTATCCATGAAGAAGAAACCAATTCACATCACCATTGTAGGAGCCGGCCTGGTGGGGTCATTGCTCTCGATTTACCTTCGGAAACGGGGTTATGAGATCTCCGTGTACGACCGCAGGTTCGACATGCGTTCCAACATGTTGGGGGGCGGACGATCCATCAATATGGCTCTAAGCAACAGAGGTCTCCGTGCCTTGGAGGAAGTAGGGCTTGCTTCCCACCTGAAGGGAAATGCAGTACCCATGAACGGGCGTATGATCCACGACACCCAGGGAAACCTTACTTTCCAGCCTTATGGGAAGCAAGGGCAATTCATCAACTCGATTTCCCGCAGCGACCTCAACATGTTCCTAATCAATGAAGCGGAAAAACTGGGCGTGAATTTCTTCTTTGAGCACAAGTGCCTCGAGGTCAATCTTGAAAAAACGGAATTGAAATTTCAGAATTTTGCTGATACCATAAGCCATCAAGCCGACTTGATTATTGGTGCTGACGGTGCTTTCTCGTCTGTGCGCGGGGCCCTGCAGGTATCCGACCGATTTGAGTACACCCAGACTTATATAGAGCATGGCTACAAGGAGCTAAGGATACCTTCGGCGGAAGACGGCACATTTCAGATGGAAAAAGAGGCGCTTCACATTTGGCCGCGTGAGAGCTATATGTTGATTGCCCTCCCCAACTCCGACGCTACGTTCACCTGTACACTCTTCTTTCCTTTTGAAGGAAACCCGTCATTTCAAAAGCTTTCGTCGCCTGAAAAGATTCGCACCTTCTTCGAGTCCAGTTTTCCCGACGCCGCCAAACTCATGCCCACCATCGCAGAAGACTTCCGCGATAACCCCACCTCCTCGTTGGTAACCATTCGATGCTTCCCATGGTTCAAGAACAGGACCATGCTTATCGGGGATGCGGCCCACGGTATTGTTCCCTTTTTTGGCCAGGGTATGAACTCGGGATTTGAAGATTGCCGCATATTGAATGACTTGCTTAACAATCATGAGGATAACTGGGAGGCGATTCTCCCCATATTTCAACAGCTGAGAAAACCCAACGCGGACGCCATTGCTCAATTGGCGCTCGATAACTTTGTGGAAATGCGGGACCTTGTAGGAGATCCTGATTTTCTACTTCAAAAGAAAATTGAAGCCAGGCTGCACGAACTGCATCCGGAAAAATGGATCCCACTTTATTCCATGGTCACTTTTCACGATACTCTATCTTATGCAGAAGCCTTGAGAATTGGCCAGCAGCAAAAGGAGATTATGGAAAAGGTGATGAGGACGCCATCGATTGAAAAGGTCTGGGCGTCCCTTGATTTCAACGAAATTGCCAATCAGCTTACGTCTCAGCGATAAGAATCTTATACTCTTCGTATCGGTTTAGAATGTCCCTCACATAGTTTACGGGTTCTTCGCATTTGCAATAGCCCGCCATCACCACAGCATCCTGGTAATATTTGGGGTTTGACTTCTGCTTTAAAAAAGACTCCACGTCATCCCAACGTGCAGGGTTCTTACCATACTTTTTTGCAAGATTTCGGGCATCAATAATGTGTGACAACCCGGCGTTGTATGAGGCCAGCACAAACCTAAGCCTTTCATTGTCGTCGGGCACGTATTTGCCCCACAGCTGGTTGAGGTACCGAAGATAGCGGGCACCTGCTCTCAGGCTTTGATGCGGGTTCAGTCGGTCTACGGCACCGAATTCCTCTGCCGTTGCAGGCATCAACTGCATCAAACCCACTGCACCGGCCCAGGACTCTGCATCAGGTTGAAAGTTTGATTCTTGATAGATGACTGACGCGAGCAGACGCCAATCCCATCCCAATGCTTTTGCTTCCTTTTTTATCTCGTCATCGTAAGGCGAAAGCTTGTTGCCCGCCAAAGAAGAATAATCGCTGGTAATCCTGATCTGGGATGACCGAGGATTGTTGAAATACTTATTGTAAAGTGCCGTGAACCTTCCTGTTCTCTTGAGTTCCCCCAGCCATGCATTTACGGATCCCAACAGGGAGGGCGAATTCTTCCTCACGGCCCATGCTATTTGTTGTGGCAGACTCAGGACGGTGCCGATGTCCAGGTTGGGATAATAGATCGCATTTACCATCCCGATGGTTTGATCGGTGACGGTATATTGAATTTCGCCGGTGGCGACCTTCTGAATCAGGGATTCCGTTTCGGCGGTGGCACTGTCTTCATGAATGATGATCTGACCTCCAATTTCCTGGGAAAGATTTTCAAGACGAGCCTTAAAAGATGATTCATTCATGACGTGAACCTGTTTGCCAATCAAGTCAACCGGACTTCGCACCAAGCTCCTTTCCACCCTGTTAGGCGGCATTCGGCGCCAATTGGCTGGCTTTTTCTGAACCAGGACCTGGCAGGTATTGAATTGGGATTCAGTAAAAGCCAGGTAGCTGGTGCGCTCCTGGGTAATGGTGAGTGGAAAGGCAATCAGGTCTCCTTCGCCTTTGTTTAGCAGATCAATGGCCTGCTCAATGCCGCTGATGACCTTGATTTTGAGCTTGACTTTGAGATGGCGGGTGAGGCTTTGAAGGAGCTCATATTCATACCCCATGGGTTGACCCCGGTAGATGAAATAACTGATCGAATTATTATCAACAATTGCCTGCAGAAATCCTCGCTCACGAATCTGCTCGAGGTCCAATTGCACTTCAGGCTCCTGGGTAAATTCTTTTGGGTTTCGCTTCTGAGAGCAATCTGCCAGCAGCAGTATCAAGGCAAGCGAAATTGGAAGAGAAACCCGTTTTGCCATGAATTGAAAGTACGCAAAAGGGGGAACAATCAAAAGGGTTGGAACTGTCGAAAATCAGATTGAATTCGATCCATGTCTGGCATGTACGTTCACTTTAGACGATATTTCATTTGCTTTACTGAATGAGTATCTCCAACCATCACATGAAAGTCTGTGCATTTCTGCTCGCTTTCGCTACGACAGGGAGCTGGGGACAATCCCAGTTTCCAAAATGGCAGGAAGGTTACCTGGACATTCACCACATCAGTACCGGCTCAGGAAATGCCACGCTATTTATTTTTCCGGATGGCACCACTCTTCTCTTTGACGCTGGAGACGTTGACAGAAAAGCAAGACTTCGAACCCCCAACCCGTTGAAAGTGTCGCCTCATTTGCCCAACGACTCCTCAAGTTCCGGGAAATGTATTGTATCCTATTCAAAAGGTGTGTATCCCTCCATTTCGACAATTGACTACGCAGTCATTTCACATTTTCACTCTGATCACTATGGCAGCCTGGATCCCTCATCACGCCTTTCGGCAAAAGGAAACTACTATTTAACGGGCATTACAGAAGTTAATGAATACCTTCCTGTTCGGACATTGATTGACCGCAATTATCCTGCCTATGATTATCCTGTCGATCTGAAGACAAACGTCCTTGACAAGGAAACATTCGCCAACTACCTCGCCTTTGTGGCCACGGAGGTGGAGAAGAAAACGATGAGAGCAGAAGCACTTGTCCCAGGAAGCAACATACAAAATTCATCAAAAAAATAATCCCACAAAATATCCAACCTTTCATGTTCAAAATGTAAAATCCAACGGAAACCTGTGGCAGGGGAATGGGACTTCCTACACGAACCTTATGCCAACCAATATTCCAATGTCCGAGTATAATGAGAATCCCCTGAGCCTGGCGTTGAAGATTACCTATGGCAAGTTTGATTATTTCACCGGAGGAGATATGACCGGACTCCAGGGGTTTGGCATGCCGATCTGGTTTGATATGGAAACACCCTTGGCCAAAGTCGTTGGAAAAGTCGAAGCCTTATCCCTTAACCATCATGGTGTAAGGGATGCCTCCAATGAGAACTTTTTAAGAACGCTTGCACCACAGGTCATCGTTCAGCAATCGTGGAGTTCAAATCACCCCGGAGAAGAAGTATTGCACCGGATGATCTCCCAAAATACCTATCCGGGCAAAAGAGACATCTTCGCCACATTTGTTCATGAGGAAACAGTGGTCACGTATGGCAGGTGGCTCGACGAAAACTATAGAAGCAAGAGGGGACACATCGTCATCAGGGTATCCCCTGGAGGGGAAGAATTTAATGTGTATATCCTGAACGACACCACACTGACACCCACCCTCACCCATTCGTACGGACCCTACCAATGCCACTAGTGTGGCGAAGTCTCACGGGATACAACAGTGGGGAAATCCGTGATCAGAATGCCCGTCTTCAATTTAGACAGCAGCGACCTATAAGACTCTCCGTCCAAAGGCAGGCCGCCATTCCGGGTGTGCTCATTGACATCCGTCATGATCGGAACCTTTTGGTTCTTTAATTTCAATATGAGGTCATTGCTCACCTTGTCACTGACATAAGCAATAAGTTTATCATTCGGGATTGACAGGCCCTGAATGGCTTCCCATTCGCTTTCATTTCTCACCAGGCATGAAATATATATCTCAGGGCATAGTTCATGGACGCGTTTTGCGTCAGCTGTTGTAAAGGTCAGGACAACACTCCTTTCTACAAGCATTTTTTCTCTCAGCAATTCTATGGCTTCCTGCCAGACATCGGCTTTCATATCGAGCATCAACAAGACATTTTTTTTGCCGAGATGCATAAGAAAAGCTTCAAGGGTAGGCACAGGCGCTGAGGTCAGTTGACCCTTGCTATTCTTTAGAAAAAGTTTCTTCAGGTATGTGTCCGACAATTCAGAAATTTTTCCCTGGCCGTTTGTGGTCCGGTCTACGGTTTCGTCGTGCATAAGAAAAAGGGTACCCTCCTTGCTCTTTCGAATATCGAATTCAACCATCCCCAGGTCAATACTTTGCGCAACGGTGTGGTCCACCGCCTCCATGGAGTTTTCTGGCAATGAATCATAGAAGCCTCCACGATGTCCGCAGACCAATGCAGCATGGTGTTTTCCGCCGTCAATCAGTCGCTCCCGAAGACCCTGCGCATAGGAGATGAATGTTGAAATACAAAGAAGGAGTATGCCACATTTTTTTTTCATACCGTCAGGCATAAAAAAAGAGCATCCGGTGATCGGATGCTCCTTTCTTCATTTAGAGGAATGAATTAGTTGAAGATATAACGAAGACCAACTTGTGCCTGCCATACGTTATCCAACGTGATGGCCTTCACAAATGAGTCCTGAATCAAATAAGTTCCGCCATTGATTACCTGTGTTGCCAATTTGTAGGTTGGTAGTGCGCCCACACCTGTTGGCACCGTGGCTGTAATAGGGCTGACTGTGGTGCTCAGGTAACCTACACCTGCATGGTTGTTCAGCAAGTTCCCAACATTCAGGATATCGAGGCGAAGTTGCAGGGTGTTTTTGGAACCCTTTGCGCCCGTCTTGATAAACATTTCCTGGATGAGCGAAATATCAAACCTGGTGAGCCATGGTGCATAGCCGCCATTTCTTTCAGCATATTGACCCCGGCGTGTCTTCAGGTAGGGGTTGTTCTCGATATAGGCATCATACGCTGCTGCCTGTTCTGCCGGTGAGAAGGTCTGGGCTGTAGCGCCTGATCCAACGGTGAGCGGTACGAAATTAATCTCCGTAGCGGCATCTTTGGGAACGTAGATCAGGTCATTCGTTTGACCATCACCGTTCATGTCAGCACCGTAGACATAAGAGTATTTGGCACCGCTGAGGGCTGTCATACCCAGCGTAACCGTAGTCGCGCCACCGAAATCGCCACCGTACTCTTTGCGGTAGTTCACATAACCCACCACTTTGTGACGAAGGTCGTTGTCGGCGTATGATAAGCCAAGATAGTTCTGTCCAATTGCGGTTGGAATATTTGCCTGAACCGTGCTACCCACAGATTGGATATCACGGGCCAATCCGTAAGTGTAACCTATCATTCCACCGAAACCATTTTGAGCCGGCTTCACCAACTTAGCTGTAAATGTGTAGGAGTTTCCTGCCTGATAGTTCCTTAGTACAAACACGTTACTGATGTTAGGATTGTAGAACCGGGCGATGGCTACCGTATTCAAGGCACCTACACCAGCGCTTGCTACGCCAAATGCAGGGAAAATTGGGCGGTTGTCAGCACCAGCCAATGAACTGATGGGGGCTTTCAGGTTGGAATCGATGTACCGCAACGCCTGAATGTTCTGGTTGTAAATACCTTCGATTGTACCGATCAGGCCATAAGGCAACTTCTGATCCACCGCTAGGTTTGATTTCCAAATCATGGGGTTCTTCAGGTTAGTATCTGTGGCATTTACCGCATAAGGGGGAAACTTGGTAATATCCGGAGGAGGAGGAGTTCCAAGGCCGTTAGGCAAAGTCGTAGGATCTATACGGAATGGATACGCAGTCGTGTTGAGTTGACTTACAAGGGCGGTATTGATACCATTATTACCCAATTGGTTCGAAACCAACACCTCTGGAATTCTCGATACAAATATTCCTGATCCTCCACGGATTTGGGTCTTCTTTTCACCCGTTAAATCATAGTTAAAACCTATGCGGGGCGACAACAACAGCCGGGTCTTTGGGAAAGCACCTGTGTTTACGGTATAAGGATTACCTTTTTCATCCCTGAAGGGAACCATGCCAGGTACGGTAAGACCGCCAACGACCGGATTGTAGAAATCCGAAGCCGTTGAGTTATCATAGGCAATCACATCACCGCGGATACCCATGTTCAGTTTGAACTTCTCATTCACCTGGAACTCATCCTGCACATAGAAACTGTAGGTAGAAACCTTCAACTGTTGCAGTGGTTCTGCGCCGCCGGGCAGCAAGGAATAACGAAGGTTATACCTTGGAACAACTACGGGTGATAAGGTAGCATTCGGATTGTTAATGAAGTCGGTAGCCGCTGTCTTGAAATCAGCAATGGAATTGTACACATACACTCCATTGGATGAAGGGAAGAAGACGTTATTCGACTTGAAGAACTCGTAAGAAAGACCACCCGTCAGTGTGTGCCTTCCTGCAAAGTAGGTCAAGTTATCCGTAATGTTCAGGGTTGAATAATTCAGCTTGTTGCTGGGCGTAAACGGGTCGAAACCGATGGACGTGTATGTAGTTCCGCCAGCTGCATTCAAGATATCAATGGTAGGGAATAAATCCGCTTTGTATTTTCTATCCTCATTCTGATAGTTGTAGGTGGCCAGGAGCCGGTTAGCAAACTTGCTTCCAAAGCTCGAGTTCAACTCAGCTGAGAATGACTTTGTGTTGTCCTTGATAACGTAGCCTGTATTTTGCGGCGAAATTGCCAGGGCTGAGTTGGTACGGTTTCCATTTCCAGCCGTGTTGCTGCTGTTACTATTGCTGATGATCTGATCCGATTGTGAATCGTGCTGGGAATACCTGACTGCCAGTTTGTGATTCTGATTGATGTTGTAATCAAAACGGACAAGGAATTTCTTGCTGGTGATGTCGTTATTGAAGTTATCTACGGCACCCACATTGCGGCCAAAATTGGTTTGCATGAACTGGCTCAGGTCTTGCAGATCGGCCGTGGTTACGCGAGAAACGTTACCTGTGGCATCCGGATTATTCGTAACCCAATCCAATGCAGGCTTGCTGCTGGTGAATTGCTCATAGTTTCCAAAGAAGAACAGCTTGTTCTTGATGAGTGGACCACCCAACCTAAACCCAAATGTTTGCTCTTTCAGGTTTACGGGCGGCAGGTTCTGTCCATCTGCCTTTGTTCCCAGCATGTTGTATTGGCTATTCCTATTCAGGGTATACACCGAGCCGGTAAATGTGTTTGTCCCGGAACGGGTAACGGCGTTCATATTGGCACCGCCAAAACCCGATTGAAGAACACTGAAGGGAGTTACGTTTATTTGAACTTCGTCCAAGGCATCCAGGGACACAGCCGTTGTACCTGTACGGCCACCTGCCTGTGATGATGATCCCAAACCAAACCCGTTGTTGAACACACCTCCATCAATGGTGAAGTTATTAAACCGGCTATCCTGACCTGCAAATGAATTGTTTGCGCCACTGTAGACGTTGTATTTAACAATACTGTTTACCGTTCTGTCAATCGTAGGTATGGTATTGATCATACTCCGGTCAAAGGTGGCCGCTGCGCCTGTACGATCGGAACTGAAAACATCGTTCTTGTCGGCGGAGATCACGACCTCCTGAAGTTCTGCACTTCCTTCCGTCAATTTCACATTTACGTCCGCAGCTACACCAAGGCTTAGAAATACATTTTCAATTGACTCTTCCTTGTAGCCGACGAAACTGATCTTGACCGTATATGGTCCACCGATACGCATACCGGGAATGGTATAACGTCCATCGGCAACTGTAGCACTTCCGTAAGTTGTTCCCGATGGCGTGTGGGTGGCAATAACCGTTGCTCCCGGCAGACCGACGCCATTAGCATCCGTGACAACTCCCTTTATCGAAGAGTTCGTCACCTGTGCAAATAGCCCACTGGCAGTGAGCAAGAATGCACCAAGCATTAGTAAATGTTTTCTCATAGGTTAGTGGTTTGGATTTTCGTTGACAAAAGTATTGTAATTCACCCATACTCTATTTTATCAACCTTTTAAATGTTACCAACAAGTTGTTAACATTTGCATAACATGGGAGCCGTTCAAACGATTGCGAGTTGGCTGATTCTGTGATAATTAGTAACCTTGTTTCAACTTTAACTTAAAACCTCATGAAGAAACTTACTCTGTCTCTGATGTTTGGATGTATTTTACTCTCGACATATGGTCAGGCTGACCTTGCCTACTTCCTGCCCACAGATGTTTCTTATAATCCTGCCATCCCAACCCCCGCTTCGGTGATAGGCCACGAGGTAGGCGAGTGGCACGTGAGCCACGATAAGCTGGTGAACTACATGATGGCATTGGATAAGGCATCAGAAAGAATAAGTCTCGAGGTAACAGGATACACCTATGAAGCAAGACCTCTTTTACTCCTCACCATTACTTCACCAAAAAACCATCAGAACATTGAAAATATTCGTCAACAGCATTTGATACTGTCCGATCCGGCAAAGTCGACTTCGGTGGACGTCAAGAATATGCCGGGGATTTACTACCTCGGCTGCAGCATCCACGGCAACGAGCCCAGTGGGGCCAATGCGGGGTTGGTCATGGCATACTACCTCGCCGCAGCGCAGGGACCTGAAATAGAGAAATACCTTGACAACACGGTGATCCTGTTTGACCCCAGCTTTAATCCGGATGGCCTTACCCGCTTTTCCAGTTGGGCCAATTCCAGAAAGAGCAAGCTCATTTCACCTGATCCGAATGACATGGAGCACAATGAAGCCTGGCCGGGGGGACGGTTCAATCATTACTGGTTTGACCTGAACCGCGACTGGATGGTGGCTCAAATGCCCGAATCGCAGGCCCGAATCAAGAAATTTCAGCAATGGCGACCCAATGTACTTACCGATCACCATGAGCAAGGCACCAATGCAACCTTCTTCTTTATGCCCGGTGAACCAACGCGTGTTCATCCCTTGACCCCAGACAAGAACCAGGAACTCACGCGGAAGATGGGCGAATATCATGCGAAAGCCCTTGATCAAATTGGCTCCCTTTATTTTACGCAGGAGGGCTATGATGACTTTTACTATGGCAAGGGTTCAACCTACCCCGATGCCCAGGGCGCCATCGGAATATTATTCGAACAGGCAAGCTCCCGCGGACATGCCCAGGAGAGCATAAACGGAATCCTGAGGTTCCCCTTTACCGTGCGCAATCATTTCGTCACGATGCTCAGCTCGCTCAAAGCAGTGAACGAATTGCGCGAAGAGTTGCTCAATTATCAGCGTGACTTTTACAAAAGCAGTCTTACCGAAGCAGCAAAAGATCCGGTGAAAGGTTACCTGTTTGGCTCCAGGGACAAAGCGAAAGTTTTCCAACTGGCAGAAGTCCTGTCACGGCAACAGATTGAGTACTACAAGCCCGCTTCATCATCCACCATCAGTGGAAAAACATTTGATGTTGAATCAAGCTATGTGGTACCGTTAAGCCAGCCGCAATACCGCCTGCTCAAAGGTATGTTTGGTAAAATCACCCAGTTCAAGGACAGCTTGTTTTATGATATCTCGAGTTGGACGCTGCCACTTGCTTTTGGTGTAGAATACGAAGAATTGAAAGCACCGCCTGCCCTTGGCGAGAAAGTAATGCAGCCAACGATGCCAACTGGAAAAATTATCGGTGACAAGGGTTCATATGCGTACGTCTTCGAAACGTACGGATTCTATTCTCCACGGGCCATCTATCGGTTGGTGAGCCATGGGATCCGCACCAAAGTTTCTACGAATGCATTTTATCACAGCTCCGGGAAAAAATTCGAACCAGGATCGATTATGGTTTCCGTGGAAAACCAGGACAAGAACCCTGAGCAGATCGAGGTATACTTGCGTGAAATCACCGAAAAAGATGGCATTGATATTTATGCCTTCAACACCGGTCTTGACTACCGTGGAGTAAGCCTGGGCAGCAGCAGTTTTCAATTGTTGAAGAAACCTGAAATCGCGATGCTTGTCGATGGTGGAGGATTTAGCGGAGTTTCTCCCACGGATGCAGGTGAGATCTGGCACCTGCTGGATCAACGATATTATATCCCCGTGACGTGCATGCCGGTATCCATATTCAACAGCGCCAACCTCAATCGCTACACCACCATTATATTTCCTGCGGGAGGTTACAATTCCATCAGTGAGAGCGCCAAGGAAAAACTAAAGGCCTGGATACAAAATGGTGGGGTAGTCATTGGATTTGAAAATGCATTGACGTGGTTTACGACAGCGGGTCTTGGAAAGTTTGACATGAAAAAGGAAGAAGAAAAAAAAGAACCTTCCAAGCCCAAGCTCTACGCCGATATTGACGAAGCAACAGGCGCCCAGGAAACCAGTGGCGCCATCATCGAAGCAGATGTAGACCTTACCCATCCCCTGCTGTATGGATATTACAACAGCAAAATGGCCATGTTCAAGTCTAATAATCTATTCATGGAGAAGGCCAAAGGCCCTTATGCGAATCCGCTTACCTACGGATCAGCACCCCTGATGAGTGGATATATTTCGAAGAGTAACTATCCAAAAATGAAAAACACATCCGGGATCGGAATGTCGGTGATGGGCCGCGGAAGGGTAATTGGTTTCACTGAAGACCTTGCCTTCCGGGCTTTCTGGTTTGGAACAAACAAGATCCTTATGAATGCCGTTTACTATGGTAGCTTCCTGAGCCCGGAGGCTGCACGATAATTCAACAGAGGGAATGAGCAAGAACAAACGGCTGAGCAGCGTAATACTCTGGTCTGTTATCTCTGCCGCCTTTATTGGTCCGGGCACGGTAACGACAGCAGCCTCCGCGGGCTCAATGTTTCAGCTTGACTTACTTTGGGCAGTGGTTTTTGCCACGATCGCCTGCATCCTGCTCCAGGAAGTTTCCGCCCGGCTTACCATTGTCAGCGGCATGACCATGGGACAAGCGCTGACTAAAAAGTACGGTGAGCAAAAAAGTGGGCTGCTCAAATTCCTGTTGGGTGGACCCGTCATCCTGGGATGTGCCGCCTATGAGGCTGGCAACATCCTTGGTGCAGTCTCCGGTCTTAACCTGATGAGCTCCGTAAGCACATCATTGCTTACTATTGGAATTACCATCATCAGTGGCTTCGTCCTCTGGACAGGTAAGCGCGAGGCAATTGGTTGGCTGATGACACTTCTCGTTGGACTTATGGGTGTCGCCTTTTTTATGCTGGCCGCCGGTCGCCCTTTCTCGTTTCTTGAGTATCTGCAATCCTCTGTGGTCCCTGTTCTGCCAAATGGGTCGGAATTATTAACCCTTGGCCTGGTGGGAACCACCATCGTACCCTACAATGTATTCCTCGGATCCGGAATCAGCAAAGGTCAGACCGTACCGCTTATGCGAATTGGCTTATCCATCTCTGTATTGATCGGGGGTTTGATCACGGCTGCCATTCTTGTGGCGGGTACTGCCGTGAAATCATTTTCGTCATTTGGTGAGCTCGCGCAATCCTTGACAGAAAACCTCGGCCCGCTTGGGGGACTCGCGTTGGGCATTGGACTATTTGCTGCAGGCTTTTCTTCGGCCATTACTTCGCCCTATGCAGCATCGGTGATTGCTTCGTCGGTATTTGGATGGAATCTGCACAGACAGCGGATCGTGTGGATCCTAGTGTTGCTTACCGGCTTCGCTTTTGGCATCAGTGGCGTCAAGCCCATACCGGTGATCCTGTCCGTTCAGGCACTGAATGGATTAGTGCTCCCCTTCCTCACCGCTTACCTGATTCTTCTCATTAACGATCCTATCATTGTCCCAGCCGCCCACCGGCATTCATCGACGTATAACATCATACTCGTGTTGATCTTCGGAACGGTATTGTTCATGGGCCTAAGCAATATTGACAAGTCATTCTCTGCCTGGCTTCAACTGCCGGCCGGTCATTTTGAAATCATGGCAACGATCACTTTGGGGTTGAGTGCTTATCTGGGGTTCAGGTTGTTTCTCGCCGCAAGAAAGTAGTTGTTGGTGTTCTGCCCACGGCAAAGTACGCGACACAACTCCATAACTAACTATTATTTCTTTACCATGAACAGTCGCACCATGGAAATCACAGACACCAGTGTCCAGATGGCTTCAAGAATAATGAAGGGTACATAATTAATCATGACAGACGCCAGGCAGGTAAGCGCTGCGCCAAAGGCATTCATGCCAAGATAGGGATAGCTGTTCTCGGTAATCTTCTTGAGCAGGTTCAGGAGGAATGCGATCAGCAGAATCGTCACACCGGCAAAACCAATCCAATCCGATAGCAGCATAGGCTACCGGATGGAAAGAACTTGTAAGGCTCCTTTTAATTGGGTCAAAATCTCCCCGCTATGAAACTACTTCATCGAAGGCCTTAACAAAGAGTTTCATTTCATCGAGGGTACCAATGCTAACCCGGCACCATTCTTTGCCCTGATATTCCCAGATGCGGATCTGAAAACCTTTCTTTTCAGTTTCGGCCAAAATCATTTTACCATCCTTTGGTGCGGGGAACAATACGCAATTGGTCCTTGAGTTTCCATGCATCCATTTTTTGCTGTCCAGGTAGCTCAGGAAGAATTTTAACGCTTCTCCGTTCTTCATACGGGTGTAGGCCGCAAACTCGCTATCGCCCAACGATGCCTTCGCCGCAGCCATTGCTGCCTGATTCAGGATCGGGCCCATCTGAAAGTTTGCCATTCTCTTCACCACATCGGGTGGAGCAACCACATACCCTACACGCAAGCCCGCCAGTCCGTAGACTTTTGAAAAAGTGCGCGACACAATAACGTTGTGTCCTTCTTTAACAAGAGAAGCCATCGATATTTGTTCATTCGGCTCCAGCAATTCAAGGTAAGCCTCATCCACATATACCGTGGTTTTTTTTGCCATCTCCACGCAAAAACTTTTTAATCTGTCGGCATTGAGAACTGTACCTGTCGGATTATTAGGATTGCACAAGAACATCAGTTTGGTATCTGCCTTAACAGCGGCAGCCATGGCCTCCAGATTGTGCACAAAGTTGGGGTCCAGGTCTATCTTGTCCCAGCGCGCATTGAACTTCACGGCGTATTCCATGAGCAAACGGAAAGTGGGGAATGCAGAAAGCACCGAACCTCCCTGAAGGCCAATGGCCATCCCTGTCAGGCAAAGGCACTCTGCTGATCCTGCCCCTAAAAAGATATAGTCTGTGCTCACTCCTTCCTTTTGGGCAATGAGCTCTCTCAGCTGTTTTGATTCATCATCGGCATATCGGTTGCATTCTCCCAGGGCGGACTTTATCGCCTCGCGTGCTTTCGCCGAAGGTCCATATGGGTTCTCATTGGAACCAAGCCGAATCAGCCGCGTAGTGGGTTTTGCCCCGAGCATGTGCAAGCGCTCGGCTTCACTTGTGGGAGCGGCCATTAATTCGTCAACCATCGACGTCGTGAGCATAACACCTCCGGTTAATGCCAGGCTGGACCGGAACCAATCTCTGCGGCTAAGTGTGGATTTCATAAGATTTTGATTTTGTTAGATAAATGTAACGAATAAATGAATCTCCTCCTTATCGCCACGGCGCCCTCAGGGTGGCTGTAACATAGGGCTCTCCATCCAATATAATCATGGGGTCACCTACATTTTTAGGGTGATTACGCTTTTCCAGGCGATACGACCCCTGGCCTTGCGTTTGCGAAGTGTAATAAATGCGATCACCCTGGACGAACCAGGTGCCCTGGTCGGCGCCTTGTGAGGCAGTGCCTCCATACACCTGGCTGGTTTTAACACTTCTCGAGCTTTCTGATGAATAAATATAGGAGCCGTCAGCGTTCAGTGTAATGCATCTGCTGGTCTGCGAATTTGTATTCATGTTCATATAGCACCATTGGCCAACCAATTCCACGGGCACGCCTTTCGGCGACGATGTCGTTGTTCCATTGGACGAGGCAGCGGCCTTGCTGTAAATAATGTTATGTCCGTTGGCCGTCAAGGTCAATTGTGAGCGATTCACTGAATAAGCAAAAGAGACATTGCCCTGGCCTGTGGTAAGCACCACATGACCTTGTGAAATCTGGTATGGAAACGAATTGCCAAGGTACACGCACTTTCCATCGGATTTGAACTCTATTGATTCGCCATTGCCGGTCCAAAGTCCCAAAAGGCTGCCGTCGGTGTTGCTAAATGATGGAGTCACAGGTTCCTTTTGCCCAGGATTTTCTGCCGGAGTTTGTCCATCTCGGGTGAACGTGACACTTCCCTGCAAATCACCTCCCGAAAGAGACAATGAATTTCCCTGAAGCGTATACAGGTATACTGTTACAGTCTGCCCGGATATAAGGGAAAGCTTGTTGGCTTCCGTGGAGTACTTGATGGGCTCCCCGTCAAATTCTCCTGACCCATCGGCATTAAGCATCAAGGTCATCTGATATCCAAATTGAGAATTCTGCCAGAGACCTTGAATTTTCCCTTGCTGAACTTTCGCGCCAATTTGTGCAAAGGCTGATAGGGAAATGGACAAAAGGAAAAGGACCTTTCTCATAGAACCTTTCGTAAAAGGATGATGGACGAAATTACAAAATCATCACCTGAAAATTATCAACATGGCACAGCTCCCGGAATTTCCTAAAGAACATTATTGAGTTGTTCCTTGATCTTTTCCAGTTCTTCCTTCATGGTCACTACCTCCTTCTGCATTTCGGCATCATTGGCCTTGGATCCAATGGTATTTATTTCACGCCCAATCTCTTGGGCAATGAATGCCAGTTTTTTGCCATTGGATTGCGGCTCATCCATGACAATAAGGAAATAGTCCAGGTGCGTTTTGAGCCGTACGCGTTCCTCATGGATGTCAAGTCTTTCGATATAGAAAATAATCTCCTGCTCCAACCTGTTTGTATCAAATCCCTGTTCGCCAAAAAAATCTGTGATGCCTTTCTTGATTCGTGTCCGGATCTTTTCAATCCGTTGTGGATCCAATTTCTCCACATTCTTCAGGCCGGTGTCGATGGAGCGGATGTACGTCTTGAACTTCTCCATCAATGTGGCCCCTTCTACCCTGCGAAAAGTATCACAGTGGCCCAGTGCTTCCTTTAATACCACAGAAAAATTCTCATAGAGTCCGGGGTCCAGCGCTTCTCGCTCCATACTTTGCTGAACGTCTGGTGAGCGCAACGCCATTTCGAAAAGGTTATCATAAGGCGCCATCACGCGATCGGCAAGTTTCTTAAGCTCGGCATAATGGGCGATGAACATGTGCTCATTGTACAATTGCTGTACTTCCTGGGAGGTGGCCTTCACATGCTCTACCGACACAGAGACTTTTCCGCGATCAAGTTTTTCGGTGATGATGGCCCTTACCTCCAACTCCTTTTCCAGGAACACTTTCGGCAGTCTTAGACTGAGATCAAGAAATTTTGAATTAAGTGTTTTTGCCTCGACGAGGATGGTGACCTCGCCGATTCGTGCCGTGGCCTGGCCATAGCCGGTCATTGATTTGATCATTGTCAGGAGTTATGTCCACAAGTTAAGCCAATCTGCTGGCGTAATCGCGCCACAGCGATCCATTAGAAATCAAATCCCATGGAGACCATCAGCCTGGGGTCATTGACCTTATAATTTTCGACCGGCCAGGCAAGGTCGAATTTCAGATAATACCCCAGCATCATGGTGCGAAACCCACAGCCATAGCTATAGAGCCACGGGTTGAGGTATTGTTTCAAATCGATTTGAAAAGGACCTTGTTTGATTTGTTCAGTCCGCAAAGTGTTTTGGGAATTAATTGGTGGTTGGCCCGTCCAACTGGTGCCGATGTCATAAAATGCCGTGAACTGCATATTTCGAAAGAAACTGGAAGTCACCGCTCCACCTGCCAATGCCCTGACCAGCGGCAATCTCAACTCGCCCGTTGCCATCGCCACACTGCTTCCATACAAAGTTGCATAATCAAATCCACGGAGTGTTGTAGCAAATTCCGTAAAGAGCAGGTTATCGTTATATCCCGATTTCACATAGAGCGGGTTGCGTACGCCGCTGTAGTTGATTTTGTTTCCAATCCAGTTATCCACACCACCCAACACGTACTGCTTCGGAGAATTACCCCAGGATGTACCCGCGAATCCCCTCAAGGCAAAGACGATCTCTTTATAGATTTTTTGATAGTGACGCAAATCAGCAGAGATCAGCGAGAAACTTGCATCCTTATTCCCCAGGCCTTCATAGTGGACGTAGCCTATTTTGCCTCGCGTACCTTCAATGAGATTCATCCCGGTTGTCACAGAATTGTCATACACCAGTTCCGCCCGCACTCCTGCATAAAACTGTTCCTTGGCAGGAAGAAAAACCGGTGGTCCAGGAGATACTCCCTGGTCTGGTCCCCGGTCTACATACCGTGTATAGGCGCCAAAAGGTTTGATCGCCAGTCGCGTGCGCACACTGATAGGTAATGCCGCCCCTATTTCAATTTTTTGAAGCGAGTATTTTTGGAGCTGATCATTTTGGTTCCAGAAAATAACCTTGCGATCAAACCGCAGGCTGTAATCAATACGGTGTTTCAAATATTGAACTTCTCCATACACGTCACCACTTTTAAGGTCTTGCAACGCAAATTGAATGCCTCCAAATATTCTGAAATTCTCAAGGATATCATTCATCTGGGTTTCCAGACGCACACTCCAACCCCGTAAAGGGTCTATAACAAAACTCGTGGCCAGGTTGTCGTAACTGAATTTAGGCTGATAGGGAAAAGGTCCGTTAAGCCGACTACCTTCCTTCGCTTTCATATACCGGCTCAAAAAGGTTTCTGTCGGCCTCTGGGTTTTAACGGCATCATCCTCAAATTTGTAATCGTCCGTATTCAGGTTCTTGATGGGATCCTTCTTGGGTATGATTACAGTGTCCTTCTTTACTTTTTCCTCTTCGAATGCATAATCCTCCGTATTGATCTCGGACTTAATCCGCTTGACTTTGGTGGTATCGGCAGCGGGCTTGGGAACGTCCTGGGTGACGGGTGGCTTGATGACGGTGTCCTTTTTTTGCTGAAGTCGTTCGTTGATTAACTGCTTAATCGAAATGCCTTGTCTCGATTCCTTCTTTCTTTTTTCAGTCAGCACTTTGGCTTGCTGGGTTTCCTTTCGCCGCGTAGCCGGTGTAAAAATCTGACGTTCCAGGTTAAAATTTCGTTGGATAAAGATGTCTTCCCTCAGATCCTTGGTCATTACTATCGCCAGTGTCCGGTTGGCAAAATCAATATCGTATTCCTTAATGCTCGACGGAAAATTGGACACCTGGGCATAGACCCCCGACTGGCGATTGAACCTGAACAGATTCAGAATGCCGCGCTGGTCGCTGAGGTAATAAATATTATTTTCATCCACCGCCTTGGGATAAAAATCCTTGCTGAGGGTGTTGGTGATGCGTGTGACCAGGTTGGTAGTCGTGTCCAGGTTATAGGCAAACAGGTTATAGTTGGACGGCACTTTCGTAAAGTCCTTCCTGATAGTGTTTGTGGTATCTGTCGTTCGGTTGGAACTGAAGACCACCGTGTTGGAATTTGGAACAAAGGAAGGGTCGAAGTCATCAAAGATGTCGTTGGTGAGTCTCTTTGTTCGATCTCTCCTGCTGCTGATAAGGAACAAATCGTTCTGCCCGGCCATGTCGGCACTCATCACGGCAAGTCTGCCATTGCCGGAAAAGTCAAAGCTCCGGATGTTGCTGAACTTATCCAGTTGACGAGGGAGTTTACTTCTTGTACTCAGGTCATACAACCAAAAGATATAATCACCATTTCTCACGCCAATCACGCCAAGGGTGTGAGAGTCAGCCCAACTGATCAGCGGAATGTGTACGTCGACGGTTTGTCTGAAAACTTTATTGCCCCCGGTAAGAATAACCGTTTCCTTTCCGTTCTCAAGCGACTTGACCAGTACCGTAAATTTTCCCCGATCGTTTTCGGCATAGGCAACGTTCTTGCCATCCGGGCTGATCTTCACGGTGGTATATACAACAGATTTTCTATGACCGGGAGTGAATCGGGAAGAGTCTGATGGCGCCACATAGCTCAGATCAACTTTATCTTGCTCAGAGAGGTAGAATTTCTTCCAATCAATCATAAACTGTTTGAATCCTATACCCAGTGTGATGTACATACTCTTCTGCTCGTTCCGGATCACGCGGGTGTAGTTGAGAATATTTGCCACGCTGCCCTTGCCATATTTTTCTACGATATAATTCCAAATGGATTGTCCAATGAGCGCTGCCTCTGGCCCACTTAGCTTAAGGGCCCGATTGACCCGTTTGCTTTTTACCAGTTGTCTGACATAATCATCCATTTCTGCATTCCATCCTTTTGCAGCGTACAAGGATGCACCATCCACGAACCAATCAGGTAAGTTGAGTAATACGGCATTTTGAAACATGTCCTTGAGACTTCCCCCAAACATCATTTCATTCACCATCAGGTCCGCCACTTTATACACCAGTTCTTCCTTGAACTCATCCAGGGTTCCAGGATGGGCGATTTCCACATAAGGTTTGATAAATTCAGTTTGACCTCCAACAGTAAACTGCTGGCCATTGATGCCCATGTTGCTCTGCTGAAGATCGGTTACCGAGTTGTAGAGGAACACCTTGGTTTTCAGATAGGGCGGGTAGCCTATCAAATCCGTGATGCGGTCAAATTCTGTTTCAAGATACTGGATGGCTTCAGTGGCAACTTTCCTTCTCTCATCATAATAGTAGACATCGAAATTCTCGGAGCTGATGTATTGCCAATTAAAATCACGGTATTGCACCCGGTTCTTGCCATAAGTGTCCATGGCATGCTGAGCCCTTCCGGTCGACAGGGATAAGAGTACGACGACAAACACTGCCAATAGATGGCAACACCCCTTCATACGTATAAATTGAGTCACAATCACTCCGAATATAACGGTTTGAACCGATTAATATTGACCTCGGTCATCAAGTCACCATTGCCCTCCAGCCAGTCGGCCAACTGATGAGCAAAATATGGGGCTAAACTTACGCCTTTCGTTCCAAGGCCGTTGAAAATGAGTACTTTTTTATTCGCAGGATGTGCACCCAGGATCGGTCTTCGATCAGGTGTCGTCGGTCTGATACCCCACCCTTGGTGAATGATATCAAAGGACGGTCTGATCAGGGCCTTGAGCTTCCTGCTTATGTCTTCTTGTCCGGTCTGGGTAGGTCCGTCCGTAAAAGGCGGATGAACATAGGTGGAGCCCGCTGTAAATATTCCCTCTTCGTCTGTTGGCACAACGAAAACCCCACGGCTAAAAATCCTATCCCGGGACAAACCAGTTTTAATCAACAGGGTCTCCCCTTTCAAGGGCTTCAAAGGAACCCAATGGAACCATTTTGTATCCAGGACTGAAGTCCCGTTGCAAAAGATAATCTTGTGCGCCGATAAGTCCTGATAGGTAATACTTTCATTGGCCACAAGATTGTCGTCATCATAGCGTTCATTTCTGTACGAATCATTTCGGATAAGTTCATCACGCAAAATTTTCATCCATTGCACCACATTGATGAATCCGGCATGTTCAATCTCAATCCCTCCCCATGGGTTGAGTACCTGGTCTTCATAAGCCGGGAATGTATGAAGAGCCCTTATGAATCTTGTTACTTCTTCCGACTTGATCTTGCGCTGCCATTGATGATTTTCTTCAGACGAAAGAAATGGCCTGTACAGGGAAGTTGGATGGAAGAATTTTGATTTCGTTGCTGACTCAGCCCCGGAATAGAAGGAATGCAAGAAAGGGAAGATGTCGTCAGCAAGCCATGTCTTCGTCATGATCCGTCCGGTAATCGGGTTGATCATTCCGGCAGCTACGGCAGATGCAAGGTTATGCGATGGCTCATCAATCACCATCACTGACTTGCCTCGACGCAAAAGAGTCCATGCGATGGCACTTCCCGCCAGTCCTTGTCCAATGATGAGGTAATCTATTTTTCGCATTTCCTTTCGGATCTGTTGATTGGGTAAGATTTGGTCACCTCTCCTGAATTATCCAATGGCATCAACCCCACTTCCTGTTGGCCAGGAATACGCCACCAAGGATGGCACCCATTCCGATGAAGTGATAGATAGACAGTTGCTCCCCGTCGATGACTCCCCAACCGACAGATACCAAAGGCATAATGTAGGTTACGGAACTTGCGAAAAGCGGCGTGGTCATTTTTACCAGTTTGTTGAAAAGGGACACGGCGACCGCCGTACTCATCAAGGCGAGTAATGCAATAAATCCAAATGCATTCCAGGCGCCGGGCACATTCATCAATTTTTCAGTGAAATCAGTGAAAACAAAAAGGTAAACCGCACCCAGCGGAGCAATGAGGACCACAGAAATACTGGTGATGGTGAGGGAACCTAGGTCGGCAATATTGAATTTGATGTAGTTGAGGTTCAGTCCATAAAAGGCACAGGCCACAACAATCAGCAATCCAAAAAGATTAAACCCCGCAAAATGTCCACCTGTTCTTGACACCATGAGCACGACAGTTCCCATTAAACTGATAAGGATTCCGATCACCGCAGCCCTGGGAAACCTGATTTTGAAAAAGGCTGCTCCCATGATCATCGTCCACAACGGAGATAACGTATTGAGTATGCCCGCCACAGAACTATCAATGTGCTTTTGCGCGGAGGAGAATAGAAAGGCTGGGATAAACACACCCATCAGGCCTGATAAAAATAACCTGGACGTATGGATAGATTTTATTTCTGTTCGCCGCATGACGGCAAGGGGCAGGAGGATAGTCCCCGCAATCATTGCCCGAAGGGCGGCCACTTCGCCAGGAGCAAAAACCAAAAGTCCCTTCTTCATAAGAATAAATGAAGTGCCCCATATGAGGGCTAGAATAAGAAGAAGGACTATCGAGAGGGGAGATTTTTTATTTTCCACGGAGGGATAAAAATCAAAGTTGAATGTTGAATAAAGAGCAATGAATCATGAGGTGGCGCCAATTCGATATTCAGCAATCATCATGCGGAAATGAAAATCTACGCAAGCGTGAGTTGATCAGAAAATACTTCTCCAATCTCATCCAATATTGCATGCACCTCTCCGGCCGTATCAGCTTCAACAAGACGCGTGCGATAAGGCTTGAAATCCGGAAGGCTTTTGAAATAATTTGAGTAGTGCCTCCGCATTTCAAACACACCAAGACGGTCTCCTTTCCACCGAATGGAGAAATCAACATGTTCACGACAAACCCTGATCCGTTCAACAATGCCAGGTGGGGCCAGCAATTCTCCTGTCTTCATGAAATGTTTGATCTCATTGAACACCCAGGGTGCTCCAATGGAAGCGCGACCGATCATGATTCCATCCACGCCAAAACGATTTTTATATTCCAGTGCCTTTTGAGGGGTGTCAACATCACCATTTCCAAAAATCGGAATATGAATGCGCGGGTTATTCTTGATCTCGGCAATAAGGGACCAATCCGCTTCACCCTTGTACATCTGCACCCGGGTACGGCCATGGACCGTGAGGGCCTTGATGCCAATGTCCTGAAGGCGTTCAGCCACCTCGGTCACATTCCTGGTCTTCTCATCCCACCCAAGGCGGGTTTTCACCGTAACCGGAAGAGGGGTACACTTCACGATTTCTTCCGTCATCTTTACCATTTTCGGAATGTCCTGAAGCAATGCTGCTCCCGCCCCACGGCAGGCCACTGCTTTAACCGGGCAGCCATAGTTAATATCTATGAGGTCCGGGTTCACAGAAGTGGCGATCTCCGCCGAACCAACCATGTTGCCAATGTCGCCACCAAATAACTGAATGCCGATGGGCCGCTCGTATTCAAAAATATCAAGCTTTTGTTTGCTCTTGGCGGCATGACGAATGAGCCCCTCCGAGGAAATGAATTCTGTGTACATAAGGTCAGCACCTCCCGCCTTGCATACTGCACGGAAGGGAGGATCACTCACATCTTCCATCGGTGCCAGTAGTAGCGGGAATTCCCCCAACTCAATATTTCCGATTTTTACCCTGCTCATTTACCGTGTGATCTCCTCAAAAGATAAGAATTCACCATATTTGCCCGCAAAAATAGCCAAAAGCGCACACATGCACGCCAACCTTGTTTCAGACAGGCCCCCGCTTATTTCGATTCTTAGGATATTGGCGATGGTGCTGGCAGGATTTGTCTTCATTGGCCCTCTTTTTGGAATCCTTGCCGCCACCCTCATCTATGATGGTGATTTCATGAGCGCCATGTCCGATCCCGCCGGTCATCCTGATATTCGGAACGGCCTGTTGCTCTCTCAAGGAATTGCCGCAACCATCGGGTTAATTCTTCTTCCGTGGTACTATCTTAAGTTTTCAGAACAGAGAAGACTTCGGGACTTTTTCAGAAAGGAGAACACATGGCCCATGCTGGTACTCTTGGTCTTTGTTGCTTCGATGGGGCTGGCGTTGGCCATTTCACCAGTAGTAGAGTGGAATGCGACTATCCATTTTCCAGAATGGATGAGTTCATTTGGAAGGTGGGTAAGGGATACGGAAGCAGTGGCTGAGTCCATCATCGAGATAATTACCCGGGACCTTTCTCCCCTCGTCTTTGTTTTTGTATTTGTTGTTGTTGCTATCTTACCAGCCATAGGTGAAGAACTTGTATTCCGCGGATTAATTCAGACGGAATTGGTTCGGGCAACAAGAAATCCTCATGTGGGTATCTGGCTTGCCTCTATCCTTTTTAGTGCTATCCATTTACAATTTCTCGGCTTCCTTCCACGGACATTGATTGGTGCATTTCTTGGCTACCTCTATTATTGGTCAGGAAATCTTTGGATCCCAGTCCTGGCCCATTTTTTCAATAATGGGGTCCAGCTGGTTGGTTTGTATCTGTTTCAACAAGGGACATTATCTTTTAATGTGGAAAGTGCGGAAAGCGCACCTTTGGTCACCGTGATTGTTTCCATCATCCTTACATTACTTTTGCTCGTGTACTTTAAGAATTATTTTACTTCACGATCAACGCCATCCCGTGATCCTGCTTAAAAGCTACAGCAACCTTGCCCAGAGGATCATCACCGCCATTTTTGGAGCGGCGGTGATTATAGGCAGCGTGGTCTATAGCGAGTGGACTTACTTTGGAATATTCTTTCTGATCTGCTTCCTCACCTTGCGTGAATTTTATGCACTTGCCGGCCTGGACGGTATGGTCGTGCAAAAAACATTTGGAACCCTTTGCGGGATGGCTATTTTCTGTCTCTCGTTCCTTATCGAACATAAAGACATTTCCTATCGCTATTACTTTTTAATTTTTCCACTGGTCTCCTGTGTCTATATGATCAAACTCTACAAGAGATTTGAACGCAAGCCATTTACCAACATTGCTTATACTTTCCTTGGAATTTTCTATGTGGCCGTTCCCTATACTTTGTTAAACATTGCCGCGTTCGAGAATGGCGAATACAATTTTGAAATCATATTCGGATGTCTGTTTATTTTATGGGCAAGCGACACTGGCGCCTACATTGCCGGCACCCTATTCGGCAAACGCAAACTCTTTGAGCGCATCTCTCCAAAAAAATCGTGGGAAGGTGCGGTGGGTGGAGCACTCCTGGCCCTGGCCTTTGCCTTCCTGATGAACAACTTCTTTCACACGCTTGCCTTGTGGCAATGGCTGTCGGTTACTGCCATAATTATCGTGGGGGGAATCTATGGAGATCTTATTGAATCCCTTCTCAAGCGAAGTATTGAAATCAAAGACTCAGGAACCAGCTTGCCAGGTCATGGTGGATTTCTCGATCGGTTTGATGGACTACTTATCTCCGCGCCATTTATCGTTGCATTTCTTGAAATTTTCTGATCAGAGGGCATTCTCAAAAGGCGAAATTTGCTAGTGCACCCTGATTTCTTTCCTGTATAAAATACTGAAAGACAGAGTTTATACTTACAGAATATTCTGAAGCACAACCTTTCAGTAGTTTGTCTCCCGAAACAACTAATTTATATATCTTTGCAACCGTTTTCGGATTGGATTCCTGGGCCTTCCTGCTGAATCGCTACAATGTTCTGAATGGAAAACTATACTTCTAAAAAATCACAAAACATGGCTTATATCGAACCCGCTCCTTTATTAGATAAGGAGAACCCTTTTGAAGCAATGATGTCACGCTTTCAGACCGCCTCTCAGATTCTCGGATTGGAGGAACAAATCTACAATGTGCTGAAAGTGCCGGCTCGCCAGGTAATTGTTTCCCTTCCGGTTACAATGGACGATGGAAGTATCCGTGTTTTTGAAGGTTATCGTGTAATTCACTCTACTATCCTTGGACCATCGAAAGGTGGCATCCGCTTTGACCCACATGTCAACCTGGATGAAGTGAAAGCTTTAGCAGCATGGATGACATGGAAGTGCGCTGTAGTCGACATTCCATATGGTGGCGCAAAGGGTGGTGTGAACTGCAATCCCCGCGACATGTCCTCCGGAGAGATTGAACGTCTTATGCGGGCCTACACCTTGGCGATGATTGACATCTTTGGAGCTGATAAAGATATCCCTGCTCCGGATATGGGAACAGGCCCACGTGAGATGGCCTGGTTGATGGACGAATATTCACGCACACAGGGCATGACGGTAAATGCCGTGGTTACCGGAAAGCCAATCGTGTTGGGTGGATCCCTGGGAAGAACCGAAGCAACGGGTCGGGGTGTGATGGTTACATCCCTTGCTGCTATGGGCAAGCTCAAGATCAATCCCTACAATGCTGCTTGTGCCGTTCAGGGCTTTGGCAATGTGGGCATGTGGGCGGCAAGACTCCTCGAAGAACGCGGTCTGAAAATCGTCGCCATCAGTGACCTGTCAGGGGCCTACTACAATGAAAAGGGAATAGAGATTAACAAGGCTGTTCAATATCGCGACAAAAACAAAGGTTCTCTGGATGGCTACGCCGAAGCACAAAAGATTGATGGCAAGGAAATATTGACGTTGCCTGTTGACCTGCTGGTGCCCGCCGCTACAGAGGACGTCATCACGGTGGCCAATGCATCAAAAATCCAGGCGAAATTGATTGTCGAGGGCGCCAATGGCCCTACCTCTTCCAAGGCGGATAGCATCATCTATGAAAAAGGAATTAGCGTTGTCCCGGATATTCTCGCCAATGCAGGTGGAGTAACAGTGTCCTACTTTGAGTGGGTGCAAAACCGTTTGGGATATAAGTGGACCGCCGAGCGCGTAAACCGCCGCAGTGATCGGATCATGAAAGATGCCTTCGACAACGTGTATCGCGTTGCTTCCGAATATAAAGTCTCCATGCGCATCGCAGCCTACATGGTGGCCATCGATAAAGTAGCCAAGACGTATAAGTTCCGTGGAGGCTTCTAAGAACTAAAAATTACGAAATACGAAATTGCCGGCGCTCGCCATGATATTTGAAATTCGTAATTTTACACATCAAATCTCATCATGACCATCCATAAAGAAGGAAGAACGCTGCTTTTCATCTTGCTTATTATTTTTTTTGTTCTCAACTGGGCGCTGGCTTACTTAATGCCTGACGCAAAGACCATTCAGAATTTAGTCATTGGTGGAAGTGTTATTTTTTACTTGATTATCCTTCAATTTTTCCGCAACCCTGTATTTACTGTCTCCAGGAACGAGAGGGTTGTCCTGGCTCCGGCTGATGGAAAAGTGGTGGTCATAGAAGAGACAGAAGAAATTGAATATCTTAAATCCAAAAGGAAACAAATTTCAATATTTATGTCCCCGGTTAACGTACACGTCAATCGGATGCCCGTGGGCGGATCGATTACTTACTTCAGGTACCATCCGGGAAAATACCTGGTAGCCTGGCACCCCAAGTCAAGCACTGAAAATGAAAGGACAACCGTCGTTGCCAAAATGAAGAATGGTACGGAAGTACTTTTTCGTCAGATTGCCGGAGCCCTGGCCCGACGGATCAAATGTTACGTCACGGAAGGATCCAACCTGGAGCAAGGTCAGGAATTTGGATTTATCAAGTTTGGATCGCGCGTTGATATTTTCTTGCCTCTCCACGCCATTGTAAAAGTATCTATCGGCGATGTCACCAAAGGCGGTAGAACAGTGATCGCAGAATTGTAGCTCCTCACCCTTTTGATAATGCCGCGATGTAGCGATCAGGAATATCGCCCTGGGTAGCGGTGATATAGTCATTGTAACTGCACGGAACTATGCTGTTGCGTGCATACGGTGAATGGCCCGGCATGGGAATTTCCATCCACCAGCGTTCTGTAAATTTACTTTTGTAAAAAATCACGGTTTCGGGTTCAACCGGCATGGACACTGTAAATTTTGTAAAGTCATTGCTGCGAAAGTCCTGCTCGTTCTTGCGGTGGTAGTAGCCTTCAATGAAATACCAAATCATGGTGGCCAGCACAGAAGCAGTTTTCATGTGCGCATCGTCATAGTCCGGGCTATAGCCATAAAAACCTACTGAACTGAGCTTTTCATTCATGCCGGCATACCAGCATATTTGGCATGCATCTTCGCCGCTCAGACCGAATGGTTGTGCGCGGTCACTGCCGGGTGCATCTGCCGACCGAATGGCACTGACATCAAACGTCAGCAGGTCGGCCTGGCGGATAGCAGGCTCCATTTCTGTAAGGTTCGTGCGCATTTGGCCAACGCGAAAAGCCTCAAAATAAAGCTTCTCCAATACACCAATCGACGATGGGTCAATAAGGTAGCTCTGATAAGCCAGGTGGGTATAGCTTAATAGATAATTGGGCTCATGCAATAATATCTTGTGGATGTGACGGCGGTCAGGTGACACACCATGTTTGTCTTCGAGGTCTAAAAAAGCATCTATGTTGAGGAAACTCACCAACTTCTCAAATCGCTCATACGCCCAATATTGTCCATAGTCCAGATCGTGTGCGCCGCCGATAATGACAGGCAGCACGTTGCTTTCAAGCAATATCCGGCAGACTTCGCTCAGGCGTACGTATGTTTCATCCAAATCAATGCCTGGGTTAAGGTTACCCAGATCGATGATGCGATACGCACCCGTTCCCCTCTTCAGTTGGTAGAGTTTTTTGCGAACTTCATCAGGTGCGTTGAGTTTACCCGGATGGTGCCCGGCGCCTCGCGTTTCATTCACACCGATAATGGCAATCTGACTTCCCTTGTATTCCGGCATCTTCTCACTGAATATTCTGATGTTTTTCAGAAAAGACGCGGTGGATGATACGCCACCATAAACTGATTCATCTACGGGAGAAAAGAAAAGTGTAAGGTCCATGTGTATACAATTGAAACAGGTGGGGTGCTGACCAGGTTGCTAAGTTAGCAAAGGGGATGGAATGAACGAACCTGCCTCTCAGACTGAAAGGCAAAAAACAAAAAGCCTTCCGGGGGAAACCAGAAGGCTTTGTGATGGTCATTACAAAAGATCAAACACCAAAATCGTCGAATCGAACATTTTCCTTAGGGATTCCCATTTCATCCAGCATCTTGAGCATAGCCGCATTCATCATGGGCGGGCCGCACAAATAATATTCAACGTCTTCTGGTGACGGATGGTCCTTGAGGTAATTGTCGAAGAGGCATTTGTGTATAAATCCAACATAGCCGTCGGATTCACTATCCTCCAGGCTCTTACTTACTTTCCAATTGTCATCCGGTAGTGGCTCAGATAAGCCGATATAGAATTTGAAATTAGAAAATTCCTTTTGAATACTCCTGAAATGTTCGGTATAGAACAACTCTTTCTTCGACCGCCCCCCGTACCAATAAGACACCTTGCGCTTGGTCTTCTCTGTATGGAAAAGGTGAAAGATCTGTGCGCGGAGTGGTGCCATACCGGCGCCTCCACCCACGTAAATCATTTCGCGTTGCGTTTCATTAATATGAAACTCACCATAAGGTCCGGATATGGTAACCTTATCTCCGGGCTTCCGCGAGAACACATAAGAAGAACAAATACCAGGATTTACATCCATCCACTTATTGTTCTGACGGTCCCAGGGCGGAGTGGCCACCCGGATGTTGAGCATTACAATGTTTCCTTCCGCAGGATGGTTAGCCATGGAGTAGGCACGGAAGATCGGCTCTTCGTTCTTCATCTTCAGGTCCCATAGCTTGAACTTATCCCAGTCGCTGTTGAATACATCAGGCTTATGCCCTAACTCGGGATGAGGAGTAATATCCATGGTCTTGAAATCGACCGTTACAGGAGGCACATCTATTTGTATATAACCACCCGCATCAAACTTCAGTGTTTCTCCTGGTGGAAGCTTCATCACCAACTCCTTAATGAACGTAGACACATTATAGTTGGACACCACCTCGCACTCCCACTTCTTAATACCAAAGATTTCCTCGGGTATCCTGATATTCAGGTCTTGTTTCACTTTTACCTGGCATCCCAGACGCACATGATCTTTTTGCTCCAGGCGGGTAAGATGCCCAACTTCCGTAGGCAATACATCGCCGCCACCGCTTTCCACAACGCATTTGCACATGGCACATGTACCACCTCCACCACATGCAGAGGGTAAGAATATTTTTTCATTTGCCAGCGTCGACAGCAGGGAACTGCCCGCCGAGACGGTAACTGTCTTTTCTCCGTTGATCGTGATCTTGACAGGTCCGGATTGCACCAGTTGTTTTTGAGCCAATAGGAGCAGGAAGACCAGCAAAAGAATAACAATGGTGAAAGCGATGATGGACGTAGAAATGATGGGCAGCATGGGAATACAGAATTAGACCACAAATATATTCACCTCGCCCACAAAACAGGGGTCCACCCATCAAAAAATTGCCTTGCCTCACTTCCCACACAAGGAATGGGTGCAGGCCAATCCCTATGCGATTTGTTCAACCTTTTTCAGGCGTAGTCAAGCGCTGCCTTTTCAACAGACACCAGTGGTTTTACCTCTGATCCAGGTGCCAGGATAACATTGATGCCAGTCCTGCGCGACCATTCCCTGATTTTCTCAAGCCGCACAATGCCTTGCATGCTTTGTTGCCCATTTCCCTGGAATCCACCTGTAAACTTTTCAAAGTCTGTCACAGAAACGTCGCCAGTACGAGAATAACTTACGATTACTTCTGTTGTTGCTTCATTGGTAAAGGTCAGCCGATTCTCCTGGTGCAGCTTCTTGTACTCATATCGATAATCGTATGTTAGCGCGGAAATGTCGGAAAGGACTGCTGAACCCGTTGGATAGCTGCCTGCGCCCTTGCCCACAAAAAGCTGCTTTTCTGCAAATGCGCCCTCCACACTAACCGCATTGAATTCATTGCGCACGGAGCTCAGCGGATGATGGTTCTCTATAAACTGCGGTGCCACCAAACCGTAGATGCTGTTCTCTGACTTGAATGCGCGGGCAACCAGCTTGATGGTGAGGCTGTGATCCCTGGCATACTTCAGGTCAACGGCGGAAATTCGATCAATGCCGAAATTGATAATGTTCTCCGGCTTAACAAAAACACCGAAGGCATGAGCAATGAGGATGGTGAGCTTGAACTTTGGATCGAATGCTTGGACATCCAGCGCAGGATCACTTTCAGCAAATCCAAGTGCTTGTGCCTGTTTCAATGCTTCGTCATAGCTTCGTCGTTCGTCAAAGACTTTTGTCAGAATGTAATTGGTGGATCCGTTGAAAATGCCCTCAACACTCTTGATGAGGTCATTGTCGTAATACTCTTCAAGGTTTCTGATAATAGGGATGCTTCCACATACTGATCCTTCATAAAGGACGGCCCTGTTGTGCAATTGTTGAAGATCATAGATTTCCCGCAAGTGTTCTGCCAGCATGCGCTTGTTTGCTGTTACCACGGCCTTGCCGTTTTGTAACGCTGCCTTCACAATTTCAAAGGCGGCCTCTGCGTCATCAATCAGTTCAACAACAACATCAATGTCGGAATCCAGCAGGATATCTTCTTTGCGAAACGTGAAAATGTCCTCTCCCAACGGACGCTGCTTGTTCCTTGACTTTACACAGATCTTTTTAATCTCCGCTTTAACCCCTTTGGTTTCATGAAGCACATGGTAAAGTCCCTGCCCTACACATCCAAAACCGAATAAACCCAACTTTAGATTCTTTTTCATACCAGAACGCTTGATTGTTTGTGTTGATAAAATTTTGTCAGGATGGATCGAAGCTGATCGAACTCAACTAAAAATCCATCATGACCATAAAGTGAATGAATGATTTCGAGTGTGGCGCCGGGAATACCGGATGCGAGTAGCCTTTGTTCCATCAGCGGGAAAAGAATGTCCGTTTCGATTCCCACCACCAATGTTTTTGCTTTCACCTGGAGTAAGGCTTCCGCAATGCTCCTTCGCGATCGGGCAATGTGGTGACTGTCCATAGCCTTCGAGAGAGTCCAATAGGTAAATGCATTAAAACGCGCCGCCAACTTCTGACCTTGATAACGCTGATAGGATGCCGCTCTAAAATCGTCAACCTTATTGGCCGTCTTTTCCGACTGCCGTTCTTCAAAACCTTCCGAACTCCTGTAAGAAAGCATGGCTATGGCCCGGGCCGCCTTGAGCCCTTCCGTTCCGGCACGGGCATCGCGCTCTTTCCAGCTTGTATCGGCTTCGATTGCCAATCGTTGCGCCTCATTGATTGCAATACCCCAGGGGGAATGGCTGGCATTAGTGGCAATCAGTACCAGGTGATCAAATACCAATGGTTCTTTTATCGTCCACTCCAAGGCTTGTTGACCACCCAATGAACTGCCGATCACCGTCTGTATCCTCTCAACTCCCAGAGAGAGACGGAGAAGATCAAATGCTCCGACGATATCCCTGTTGGTAAGCAACGGAAAATCATGAAAGAACGGTTTTCGCGTGATCGGGTTTATGGACAGGGGTCCCGTGGATCCATAACATCCACCCAGTGTGTTGGCACATATGATGAAATGTGTCCTGGGGTCATAGGGTCCGCCTGATTCAAATAATCCGGGCCACCAGGAGGTAACATCTGAGTTGCCGGTAAGGGCATGGATAACCCAAACAACATTGGATTTCTCCGGGTTCAATTGCCCCAGGGTGGTGTACTTTAGCTGGAAGCCGGGAAGAACGCCCCCGGCCTCCAACAGAAGTTCCTGATCGTGGTGAAATATATGGTCTGTCTTCATCACTTGTTCCTGTTCTTTCTAATTATCCTTTAGTTTTCTACAACTTCCCCGGAAAACACTTTTTCAAAACTCTGTTGAAAATCAGCTTTGATGTCGTCGATGTGTTCGATTCCAACGGAGACCCGTAGCAAAGTGGGGAGAACTCCGGATGCGAGTTGTTCTTCGTCCGTTAATTGCTGATGGGTAGTGACTGAAGGCTGGATGATCAGCGTTTTTGAATCACCGACGTTGGCGAGATGACTCACCAATTTCAGGTTGTCTATCAGCCTGGCGGTGTCCTCTTTTGAACCCCTCACCGTGAATGAAAGAACGGCGCCAAATCCATTCTTCAAATACTTCTTTGCCAATTTATGGTACGTGCTGTTGGGTAGACCAGGGTAGTTCACTGTTTCGACTTTTGAATGTTGTTCTAGCCATTGTGCCAGTTGCAAAGCGTTATCAACGGAGCGTTGCACCCGCAGGGAGAGGGTCTCCAGTCCCTGAAGGAGCAGGAAGGAATTGAATGGGCTGATAGCGGGGCCGAAATCACGCAACCCTTCAACCCTGGCGCGGATAATAAATGCAATGTTGGGAAGACCGAGGGGATTGCCCTCACCAAACACCTCCCAAAATTTCAGACCATGGTATCCTTCACTCGGTTCTATAAACTGGGAAAACTTGCCATTCCCCCAATTGTAGTTTCCCCCGTCGACGATTACGCCGCCAATCGAGGTGCCGTGGCCGCCGATCCATTTCGTTGCCGATTCCACCACGACGTTCGCGCCATGTTCAAGCGGCCGGAACAAGTATCCCGCTGCCCCAAAGGTGTTGTCGACAATCAGGGGTAAGTCGTGTTTTCTGGCAAGTGCAGCGATAGCCTCAAAGTCGGGCACATTAAATCCCGGATTTCCGATAGTTTCCAGATAGATTGCCTTTGTCTTCTTGTCAATTAATTTTTCAAATGCTTCAACCCTGTCTCCTTCGGCAAATCGAACCTCGACTCCAAGCCGCTTGAAGGCCACCTTAAACTGGTTATAGGTGCCCCCGTACAGAAATGTAGTGGAGACAAAATTGTCGCCAGACTGAAGGATGTTGTTGAGCGCGATGAACTGTGCGGCCTGTCCGGAACCGACAGCCAATGCGGCTACACCACCTTCAAGAGCAGCTACCCGTTTCTCGAATACATCCGTGGTGGGATTCATGAGTCGGGTGTAAATATTTCCAAATTCCTTTAGTGCAAAGAGGTTCGCACCGTGCTCGGAATTCTTAAACACATAGGAGGTTGTTTGATAAATCGGCACAGCGCGAGAGCCTGTAGTAGGGTCTGCTTCCTGGCCTGCATGAAGCTGGAGTGTTTCGAAACGAAGATTTGACATGGGAGTAATTGTTTATGGTTGTTATTTTTAGATAGGAAAATGAATTCGATTGAAGCATGACGATATCGTCACGCTGTGTGATGAGAAGCAATAGGAATGCTATCGCTGATCAGCAGCAACAACATGCTTCACCTTGGTGACGCATGTGTCGGCTACAAATTCGTATGGAACTGGAAATTCCCGATGAAGCGAACGCCCCTCGGGGGGTGCTTTCTTTGGTGTTGGTGTACTGGTTTTTCATTTTATTAACCGGTTTATATTTCCCCCAAGACCTTCTCAGGGGCAGGATTTAGCACCTTTCATCTCGTCCCGATCACTATCGGATGAGCTGGGGTTGCTAGCGCTTCGTAGAGCCTGTCTCTCCGCGCTTCTTTATAAATCGATTAGGCAGAAGTGCTTCATCGATCTGATAGCACAAACGTATAGTAGTTTAGTAGAGTTTCCAAACGACACGTTAATATTTTGTTAAAAATATTTTTTTCCTACCGAATGTTAGTGATTCGATATGGGGCAACTAAGTTAAAGGAAGGCGAATGGTGAACGTTGAGCCAACACTAACTTTGCTGGTCACCACCACTGATCCATTGAGTCGTTCGACTGCGCGTTTTAGGATGTATAAGCCAAGACCCGAACCATTGGTGCGGTCTGTGCCCCTGAAAAACATGTTAAATATGTTTTGTTGATCAGCCTCGGGGATCCCCTGCCCATTGTCCTCAACAACAATGATAATTTCCTCGCCTTCCCTGGTGATGGTTACCTTCACAAATGCTTCCACCTGGCTCCTGGAATACTTGATGGCATTTTCAATAAGGTTCTGCAGGATGGTATTCACGATTGCCCATTCAGACCTGAACTGAAATTGACCAATCTGCTTTTCAATACGGGTTGTCACAAATTGGGGGAGGTAACGGCAGGACTCAACGCAATCATCAACCAGCTTATCAAAATTGATGACCGTCTTAAGCTTTTCCGTGTTCTTGATTTCAGTGAGGTTGATCAATCCCATAATGATATCGTTCACTCGCATGATCTGGGAATGATACATCGCAAACAATTGTAGTGAGGTATCATCCGCCACATCCATTTTCACGAGGTTGTTAAGCCCGAGAAGGGAAGAAATGGGCCCTTTCAGGTCGTGGGAAATTCGATAGAAGAAGGAATCCAACTCAGCATTCTTGCGCTCAATGATCTCATTCTTTTCTTGCTGCTTTTTAGCCTCAAATTCCAGGTTCTCAATTTTGGTGACCGCCTCGTAACTCTTGATGATATTATAGTTCTCTTTGTTGATCACCTCCTCTTTGTACATGAAGTATTTCTCCAGATAGTCCAGGGCCTCCACCGCTTGACCCTCCTTGCGGGAGAGCTGATACAAATTATAATAGGCCTTGAATACGATAAATTGGACTTTGAAATTGGTGGAGATTTCTATTGCCTTTGAGAAGTATTCGCGGGCAATTTTCAACTGCTCCATTTCCATATAGGCAAGGCCCATTTTATTATACGCCATGCACAACCCCAATTTATCGCCTGATTCAAAGTGAATCCTTAGCGTTTCTTCGAGGTCGCGTATGGCCTCCGAAAATCGTCTTTGCTTGAGTAAAATCTTTGCCCGTCCATACAACGCAAACGCCAACCCCCTGACATCATTGGTTTTCATTTTAAGGGCCACACTTCGTTCGATCATTTCCACCGCAGATGTCGTGTTGCCTCTCTTGAACAGGATAGCGGACAATGGATTTAAAGCATTCGACTCCAGGGCCTCCTCCCCGATCGCCCGACATGCTTTGATGGATTTTTCATATGATTCGATTGCCTTGTCAATATCGTTGAAATATTCATAGATGGTGCCCATGCTTTTGAGCGTGCGGGCTTCATTGTAGCTATCCTCAAGCCTGCGGTAGATCTGAAGGCTGTCCAACAGCAACAACAGTGCCTGATGATACTTGTTCGTACGGTAGTAGATGCTGCCAATGTTATACTTCGCGTCGGCAATTCCCTTCTGATTGTTCGTTTGCTCATAAAAACTCAGGGATTCCTCAGAATACCGAAGGGCGAGCTGAAATTCACCTTGTATGAGATAAAACAAGCCCAGTTGATTCTTGGCTGCGATGGTTAGTTCTTCGAGCGAATTCTGCTCGCACATGCGAAGCAGTTCATTGGTGAGATTTATGCTTCGTTTGAGATCTACAGAACGAAGATCAAATGCCTCCTTCAGACTTGCTTCGATGGACGAGGAAATAACACTAAAGTCAGCGGTGGCAAGTTTCTCCATCAGGCAACAACAATAAAACTAATGAGACGTGCCGCAAAAAATGTCCTCATGGCTGGTGCGGGGTCAGTTTTTTCAGCATGGCAATCTGGCCCAGGTGATAAATATCATGTTGGATAATTCCGTGCAGCAGGGTGTAGAACGTATATCGCTGTGTCTTACTGGGAACCATTTCCCCAAAGCGTTCTTCGGGAAAGTTTTTGACTGCATCAAGCAATGCCACTTGACTTTCCCGCAGTCCGGAAACTGCCTCTTCCCAGGTGCCACCAAATGGGAAATTCATTTCATCGCTAACCTCAAAATCGTTTTCTCCCCTGAGTCTCTTCGCAGCAAATGTCCTCCAGGAAGTCATGTGGCGAACAAGTTCCTCTATAGTGTGCAATTGTCCATGGCGAACCCAGGCAATGTTTGGATCAACATCTGAAAGAATATTAACAATCGATGACCCATACCAGGGTTGCCTTTCAAATGTCTTCTCCAACATGCGGACAATGCGGTCTATTTCACTGGTCATATCTTGAATTCGAAAAACAAAAAGTTCAATGCCTAAAAGTGATATACTTCCTCTTTCCGAACCTAGGTTAGCATTCCTCCATCCACCTGTATTACCTGCCCCGTTACATAGCTCGACATGTCCGAAGCGAGCCACACACAGGCATCTGCTACATCATCCGGCTTACCCCCGCGCTTCAAGGGTATGGCATCACGCCATGATTGAACGATTTTCCCATCCAGTTTGTCCGTCATTTCAGTTTCGATAAAACCAGGGGCAACGGCATTCGAACGAATTCCCCGGGAACCCAATTCAAGGGCAATGGATTTTGTAAAACCAATTATCCCTGCTTTCGATGCGGCATAGTTAGCCTGCCCTGCATTTCCCTTCAATCCCACCACCGACGTCATATTGATGATGGACCCTCCTTTTTGTTTCATCATTGGGCGACATGCCGCCTTGACTGTATTGAAACAGGATTTAAGGTTCACTTGCATAATCTTGTCCCACATCTCTTCCGTCATTCTCAACAAGAGGTTGTCCATGGTGATGCCGGCATTGTTCACCAATATATCCAGTGTACCAAATTCTGCCACCACATCATTGACAAGTTTGTCTGCCTGGGCAAAATCAGACGCGTCCGACCGATAGCCTTTGGCTTTCACTCCCTTGGCCGTTAGTTCAGCTTCCAGCGCAAGACCTTGCTCGACGCTGGAGAGATAGGTAAAAGCCACATTCGCTCCCTGCTCTGCGAATTTGATGGCAATGGATCGACCGATTCCCTTCGATGCCCCCGTTACCAGGGCCGTCTTTTGATTCAGGAGTTTCATTTTTGTTCCGGGGGGTTATGGGTGGCAATGGGTAAAAATACTATTTTTCATTTAATGATTCTGGCGTATATCTTTGACCTCAACTTTAACGAAAACTTCATGGCGAATTACGATTTGATAGTCATTGGTTCCGGCCCAGGAGGATATGTGGCTGCGATCCGCGCTTCCCAGTTGGGAATGAAAGTCGGAGTGGTAGAGAAGGCCGAATTGGGAGGCATTTGCCTAAACTGGGGTTGCATTCCCACCAAGGCCTTATTAAAAAGCGCCAACGTTTTTGAGTACATCCAGCACGCCACTGACTATGGCATAAATGTGAAAGAAGCTGCTCCGGATATGACCGCCATGGTAAAGCGAAGTCGGGATGTAGCAGCCGGTATGAGCAAAGGCGTTCAGTTCCTGTTCAAGAAAAACAAGATCGATCAGATCGTGGGCCACGGAAAAGTAAAGAAAGGTGGAAAAGTTGAAGTGACTGACGCCGCCGGAAAAAAAACAGACTACGAGGCTAAGCACATTATCCTTGCCACCGGCGGACGTTCACGTGAGCTGCCCGCGATGAAAATAGATGGAAAGAAAATCATTGGCTACCGTGAGGCCATGGTGTTACCACAAAGGCCCCAGAAATTGTTGGTAGTGGGGTCGGGTGCGATTGGTGTGGAATTCGCTTATTTCTACAGCACCATCGGCACAGAAGTTACCATTGTAGAGTTCCTGCCAAGGGTAGTGCCGGTGGAAGATGAAGAAGTTTCTAAGGCCTTGGAAAAATCCTTCAAGAAGGCGGGGATGACCATCTATACCAATTCAGAGGTGACAAAAGTTGACACCAGTGGAAAAGGTTGTGTGTCCACGGTAAAGACTCCAACCGGAGAGATAAAGATTGAAACCGATATCGTATTGTCGGCGATAGGTGTTGCCACCAACCTGGAGAATATCGGACTCGAAGAAACGGGTGTGAAAACAGAAAAAGGAAGGGTTGTCGTAGATGATTTCTATAAAACCAACATCCCGGGAGTGTATGCCATCGGCGACATTGTGAAAGGTCCGGCGCTAGCACACGTTGCTTCTGCTGAGGGAATTATTTGTGTGGAGAACATTGCCGGTAAGAACCCGGAACCATTAAACTACAATAACCTTCCTGGCTGCACATATTGCTCTCCGGAGATCGCCTCTGTTGGCTATACTGAAGAAGCGGCAAAGAAGGCGGGCTATGAAATTAAGGTTGGCAAATTTCCATTCACTGCTTCTGGCAAGGCAAAGGCAGCGGGTGCGGCCGATGGATTCGTGAAATTAATTTTCGACGCCAAGTATGGAGAGTGGCTCGGCGCCCATATGATAGGGCATAATGTTACTGAGCTGATTGCAGAAGTAGTGTCTGCACGCAAGCTGGAGACCACAGGACATGATGTAATCAAGACGGTGCATCCTCATCCCACCATGAGTGAGGCCATCATGGAAGCTGCCGCGACAGCCTATGGAGAGGTGATCCATCTTTAAATTAGGTATAGATACATTTCGACTCCCGGTAACTACCCTTTATACTCCTTTTATGTTCATTGGCGCCACTCCAGGGTCGTTCAGCGAACTGCGACTGCTGTTTTGAAGTATTATACATTCATTGAGCCGATCAACGGTGAAAATCATCGGCTTATGAAAATGCCTTCTGTTAAATTCTACGTTCAGCGTGCCCGGATTTTTGGCGTAATGGTCGTCATCAGCCTGTTGGGGTATTTTGCTGTAAGAATTATTCTCCATTTCATCAACTAGGGGCCCTTGCAAGTACTCCGGGGATTCGGAAATCAACGACGCAAAATAATTTCCCGTTTATGTCGTTAGAACTTCGCTATGCGGATCCTTCATGCCTATTGTCTTTTGGTTTTCACTCTCCTGGCCACGCTGACCTACGGTCAGTCGACAGCACCCAATGCCCGGGAACCAGGAAAAAAACAAGTCTTCTATGCACCCAGGGCTGCAACCAGCAAGAAGGTTCGAAAGCCCAAAGTAACGCATACACCGCGTTATGAATTCTATGAAAGGATAGAGAAAGCAGCCCATGAGAAAAAGAAAATCCTTCGCAAACATTATAAGGCCCAATACTCTGATCCCCGTAATTTTGGCCACAAACGCATTCCAAAGCGCAGGGCTTCCCACAAAATGAGATATTGCAACGAGTGCGGAATCAGACATTAAATTATCTGGCTGACAGGGGAATGATTTGGTGGAATCATACGTAACTTTGGCAAATGAAGTCGACGGTTTTTCTGGTGGCATTGTTTTGTTCCCTTTCCTTCATGGATGGACATGCGCAGTCCAAAGAATCTACCAATCCCGGCGACAAGAATTTTCCTACCACCCTGCAGCCTGTTAATCCGGTACAATATTATGGGCCTCGCAAACAAAAGAAGAGCAAATCTAAGGCGGGCACGACATATAATGCCAGGAACGAATATTACGATCGGATAGAAAACACCTGGAGGGAAAGAGAGAAACGCGAAAAATCATTCGAACGGGGTGATGCAGGCGATCTCATGAAGCCACCCTATTTTGGACATAAAAAGCCGCCGAAAATCAGACCGATTGGCAAACGTAAATACTGCAAAATCTGCGGCATCCGGCATTAATACACTTATTGGTCCAACAAAGGTTACCCTTTGTCTTCAGGCGGAACTCTTTATCCGCTATTTTGGATAACTCCTGATACTTCAACCGATCCACCCATGAATTTCTTCCTGATCTTTTTCCCACTGAGGAATCTATACCGGCCTCGGCACGTCTACCGCACTTTATTGAACAGCGTGAGTATCTCATCAACGGAGAGCTCCGTCGCTGGAATGGAGATCTTAACCCGGTCGTCAGTCCTATCTTTCTTAAACAGGGTGACAAATATGAGCCAAGGACAATTGGCAGCA
>JANYHW010000201.1 GCA_025358885.1 Cytophagales bacterium
TTTGGGTCCATGGATTGTCGCGGTCACGTTCTTGTACAGTGCGCGGATATCACAAAGTGCCGTTGCCTGGGGAGTACGAGGATGGTGTGTATGAAAATAGGAAAGCCTTTCGCCTACTTCTTCGGGCGTGTCGCCACCGCCTTCTTCATAGCCAATAAACCAAATCCTCGCATCCCAGGATCCGTAACCGTAATAATTATCGATCCAGTGTTTCAGTTCTTTGTCTTTGATAGCCATGGGCCGGAAAGTTAGCAATTTCACAAAATTGTGGCATTAGCTTGGCTGGCACAATGTTCTTCGCGTAGAAATATGTGCCGGGTCAATTATTTACAAAATGATTTTGTTATTTGGCTACAAATGGGATGAAGACCACAAGCCATCGTTCGAATAGTTCCATGATCGTCCATCTCATTGATGGAACCTATGAACTATTCCGGCAGTTCTACGGGCAGCGTAGCTACAACAAGGGCAAGGACAAACCTTTCGGTGCTACCACGGGTGTGCTTCATGGAGTCTTGCAAATGATTGAGGAAGGTGCTACCCACCTCGGTGTCGCTACCGATCACATAATCGAATCATTCCGCAACGACCTTTGGCCTGACTATAAAACTTCGGAAGGGATCGAGCCTGCCCTGTTTAGACAATTTCATCCGATGGAAGATGCCTTGCGTTCAATGGGTGTTGTGGTGTGGCCGATGATTGAGCTGGAGGCAGATGATGCGCTGGCCTCCTCAGCGCACCTGGCAGCAGCCGATCCGAAAGTTCTAAAAGTGTGCATTTGGACGCCTGACAAAGATCTCGCCCAATGTGTACGCGATGATCGGGTGGTGCAGATTGATCGAAGAGCAAAAATAATCAGGGGTGAAGAGGGAGTACGCAAGAAGTTTGGCGTAAGTCCGGTGCTTATCCCTGATTTTCTGGCGTTGATCGGAGATAGCGCGGATGGTTATCCGGGTATCCCTGGATTTGGAAAAATCGGCGCCGCTCAGTTGTTGAACCAATACGTGCCCATCGAGGCATTTCCTAAGAATGTGCTGGGGAAAAAGCGTGAAATGGCATTGCTGTTCAAACGCCTCGCAACGCTGCGCACCGATGCTTCACTATTTAATAATGTAGAGCAGTTGAAATGGTGCGGACCAACATCAACTTTCGAGGCACTTACGAAGAAAATAGGAGATCCACGTTTACTTGAAAGAGCTAATAAGCTCGCTGCAAAGCTTGGCCGCTGAACGTTCCCAATTCTCAGTTTCTAACCTTCGCATCATTTTTCATCTTTCAAGGGACCAAAACCAGCCATCATATTGACAACCATTTTGCGACTCATCATCTTTTGAAAAAAGACCATGAACCTGTTCATTGTGCCGGTGACGACTTTTGGTTTGCTCCTTCGTTCGAGTGCTTTCACGAGTTCCTGGGCTACCTGTTCCGGTGTTTGCATAACAAATTTTGGAAAACTGTCTTTATCACCACCCGCGACTTCGTGGAAGGCAGTGTAGGTAGCACCAGGACAGACACCCACGACATAAACCCCTTTGCTTTTATATTCCCACCAAAGGTTTTCGCTGAAATTAATAACGAAAGCTTTTGTAGCCGCATAGGTTGCAGCACCAGGATAAGAAGTATTGCCAAGATTGGAAGCCACATTGACCAGGGCATCTCCCTTTTTTGAGTTGCTCAAATAAAAATAAGAGAGTACAGTGAGGGCAGTAATATTAAGATTCATCATACTCACCTGATCATGCAAAGGCATATCAGTGAACCTTCCATACATTCCAACTCCTGCATTGTTGATGAAGACGTCGTACTTCTCCGTCTCAATTTTTTCTTTGAGGGCATCTACGCTATCCTTCTTGCTTAAATCAGCCTCGATCAGGTGATGTCCTTCGCCCGGCAGTTGGTTCAATGCTTTTTCCAACTTGTCTTTTCGGCGTGCAACCAGGGTGATTTGATTGTCCTTCGAGGCAAGTATTCTTGCCACAGCCAGACCGATGCCGTCACTAGCCCCTGTAATAAGGATTTTTTTCATAGTATTATTTTATTTACCCGCTTGATCAGACTTAGTTCACCATCACGGAAGCTAAAAACTAAAAACTAGTGGTATACAGGGTAACAGACGATGGGCTGCTTTGTTTATTTTAGGTCATGCGAAGAAATAAATCCGGATAGGCAGCGCCGGGATCATCCTTGTGGCATCCTTGATGGCGGTATTTGAAAATTTCACATCTTAAAACTACATTCATCGGATCAACCTAATTCATTGTATGAGACCTATTTACCATTCCTTCCTTTTCATGGCCTTGCTGGTATCCTGCGGGAATCCGGCAGGGGAGACCACCCGGCGTGCACCTCTCAACGATGCGCTGGCTGTCCAGCTGTGGACGTTCCGCGAGGACCTGGCAAAAGATGTGAACGGAACCCTTAAACGAATCAGGGACCTTGGCTTTACCTATGTCGAAGGATTTGATGCGCCCTTCATTGTTGGCAATCCGGAAGCATTTAAAGCAAAGCTTGATTCAGCGGGACTTAAGATGATGGCCCTCCATTGGAACAATCTCGATGACTGGCGTAAAGATCCAGCTCCCATTATGAAGACAGCTAAGACGCTGGGAGCAGGGTATACGGGTATCGCATGGCTGAAACGGACGAAGGCCGACACAGTAACGCTTGCCATTGTTAATGAGGCTGCGGATATCCTGACGAAGGCCTGTCCGCTTGCAAAAGAATCAGGGCTCCAGTTGTACTATCACATTCATGGTTATGAGCTTCAGCCAATGGCAGATCAGAAGACTTTCTTCGACAGCTTTGTGAGCCGCATCGATTACAGCTGCGTTCGACTGGAAATGGATGTGTTCTGGGTCACGTATGCAGGTCAGGATCCGGTGCAGTTCATGGAGCAGTATAAAGAAGGGGTGGAGTTGCTGCACGTCAAGAACATGGCGGACCATGTGAGTACAGGCGTTTTCACCGGTGCCGATTTCAATCCACCCGACATGGCGCCGAATAGTTGGGTGCCGCTCGGCAGAGGCAAGATTGATTTCAAATCCGTTTTTCAGAAGGGGCGCCAGATCGGTGTGAAGTGGTATATCCTTGAGATGGACCGGTACGATGGCGATGTCTACTCGGCGGTGGACTCTTCCCTGACGTATATTCAGAAGGAAAAGCTTTTTCAGCCCTAGCCCTCCGAAGAAGCGAGGGAAATATAGTGATCAGCCACCTCGGAATTTCAGCGCTATGAGTCTGAGCTTCATAAATCTATTTTTTACCCTTTCCATTTTTCAGCTGTTATTAATTTCAGTTTACCTGTTGCTAAATCGAAAGGGCAAAAAGATGAGCAACACTTTACTGGCGTTGTTTTTCTTGTCTATGGGATTGAATTTAATTGACACAGCTCTTCAATTTAACGGTGCTTATGACTCCGTTCCTTCCCTCGCTTTCTGGAGTAGCTGTGTGCCCTTGCTGTTTGGACCGTTTCTCTACTTGTATGTACAATCTTTGTTGGTCAAAGACTTTGTTCTTGAGAAAGGGAAATGGATTCACTTTGCTCCGTTTATTTTTTGTTTCGCTGTCACTGAGGTGAGTTATTTATCGCGGCCGCAAGAGCTTCAGTTGAAGATGCTCCAAAACCTGGAAACGCAAACGCCTCAATTTCTTACATGGACGGGTAGTCTGATTTTTGTGATTTTCTTTCTGTACTTATTGGCTTCATCATTCTTGATTAAAAGATTCAAAAAGACGGCTATTCATTCTCTCTCTGGCTCGACGTATAACAATTTAGGGTCTATTTCAGCGCTCATCTTTTTCTGCATGATGCTGGTGGTTCTGGCAGTGATCTGCCAGTTGGCCCTTCTCACCGCCTGGGCAAAATACGCTTATGCTGTTTTTGCGTTCATGCTCTTGCTTTTGATAGTCTTTATTGCGAAAGTCTTAATCAAGGCAATGCAAAAGGCTGACTTGTTCTCCATTATCGAAGACTCGCCAAGGCCTGTTCCTCAATTTTCAGAAATTCAAGCTGCCGAAAAGCAGGATTTGATTTCGAAACTGAAGGACCATATGGAAAAGCAGAAACCTTATCTTGAACCGGAGCTGACGATTGATGAATTGGCAAATCAGATGTCGATTCGACCCAAGTTGTTATCTCATCTGATCAACGATTCCCTGAAGCAGAATTTTTTTGATTTCGTCAACCGTTACCGCATTGAAGAGGCGAGGAGCCTCTTGTCAGCGGTTGGGGGTGAGGGCGGGGACAGAAAACTGACCGTGCTTGAGGTGATGTACCAGGTGGGGTTCAATTCAAAATCTTCTTTTAATACACTCTTCAAGAAGTATACCGGGAAGACACCGAGCGAAATAAAGAAGAGACTATAACTATTCCGTCCGGTCAGTTCGACTTTTAAGCCGAAAGTCCTACCAATTTCTCTAAAAATAGCGTTCGACTTCTTTTTGTCGGTCGATTTTGGCCTGTGGACCCCATGATATTTGGATCAAAAAACAAATATTATGGAGACACAACAATCAGATCATCCAATGAGCTTCTTGGCCGGAATGTCATTGGTGTCGAAGTCAATCATCATCGGATTTCTGGTCAGTACTACCGGTATTGCACTTTGGTCGGCCGACATGTATTTCTTTGGGTTGACTGTATGGGCGATAGTCATCATGCCGCCTTTGCTGTGGTTGTATTGGAAATTTTTCAGCGGACAGGTATGGAAAAGCTTTTGGCAAAGCAGGAGGGAGGCATTTCGAAAAGTCAGGCTTCCACAGCTGGTTTGGAAATGGGGACTGTTGGCCGGTTTGTTATTTGTGGTCATTATTCAAGCGTCCTTTGTGATCGCATTTCGTCTCATTCCTTTGCCGGATTCATTTTCGTCCCAATACGAGGTCATTGAAACCCTTCCTGTATCCATGGCCATGCTGGCTATATTCATGAGCTCTCTCGTAGCCGGCATTTGTGAAGAAGTAGGTTTCAGAGGTTACATGCAGGTGCCGCTGGAAAAGAAGTTTGGACCTGCTTTTGCGATCGTGGTCGTTTCAATTATTTTCTCTTTGATCCATCTTGACCGGTCCTGGGCATTCTCTATTCTGCCCATCATCTTTTTTGCAAGTTTATTGCTTGGCGTGTTGGCGTATCAAACGCAATCTCTCCTTCCTGGAATAATCGGCCACACTATTCTGGACGTTTTTGATTACTCCTTTTGGTGGACAAAAATCTTTGGCAAGTTCAAGTGGCAGACAGTATTTGTTTCGGGCATGGATACCCATTTCATCTTGTGGGTGGTAATATTCTTATTATCCGCTGGTTCGTTTGTTTTAATAATGAAGAAAGTATTTGTCCTGAGGGGGGGACAGATACAGGAGAAATAGCCAAAGATTAATTCCGATCGTGCATTTCGATATTATGCAATACAAGGACGGGGTGGAGTTGCTGCACGTCAAGAACATGGCCGATCATGTGGGTACCGGGTGTGTTCATCGGCGCCGAACAGCTGGGTGCCGTTGGGCAGGGGCAAGATCGATTTCAAATCCGTTTTTCAGAAGGGACAGCAAATCTGGGTGAAGTGGTATATCCTGGAGATGGACCGGTATGATGGCGACGTTTATGCGGCAGTGGAGTCATCTCAGGCGGATATTCAAAAGGAGAAGCTTTTCTAACATTAGCAAGATTCGACCCATCACACTTTCATCCATCCTTTAAATTACCTATATTTGTATTATACAACATTGTATAATACAGATGAAGCACAACCCGTTTAAATACGGCGAACTCAGCACGGGAGAAAATTTTTGCAACCGCCAGGCCGAGTTGAAGCGGTTGCACGGCGCCTTTCGCGATGGGCAGAGCGTGGTGCTCATCTCGCCGCGGAGGTGGGGAAAATCATCGCTGGTGAACCACGCCCTGCAGACTTATAAGGGAAAGCTCATTTCGATCAAGATCGACTGCTTTGGAATAAAATCCGCGGAGGAATTCTATGATGTACTTTTAAAAAGCGTATTGGTGGCAACCAGCACCAGGGTTCAGCAGGTAGCCGACAGCGTGAAAAAACACATCAGGGCCATGGTGCCGTTTATCAAGTATTCCATAGGAGAGGGCGAAGAGATAAAAGTTTCCCTGGATTTACCCCGATCCAGGGTCGACGTAGACGCGATCCTGGACCTGGCCCAAAAGATAGCCCGGCAGAGGAAGGTCCGGATTGTTTGTTGCATCGACGAATTCCAGAAACTGTCTGAATGGAAAGATGGAGGTTCTTTGCTTGAAAAGCTCCGCTCGCACTGGCAGAAGCACAAGGACGTATCCTATTGCCTGTACGGAAGCAAACGGCACCTGATGGCTTCCCTTTTTGCCGATTCTTCACAGCCCTTTTACCGCTTTGGAGAGACTTTGTTTTTGAAAAAGATCAGCAAGGAAGAGTGGGTTCGTTTCCTGGTGGCTGAGTTCAAAAGGACTGGGAAGGTCATGGATCCAGCCCTCGCAGGCCGGTTGACCGACCGGGTGGAATGTCATTCTTACTTTGTTCAATACCTTGCACGGACCTGCTGGAACAATGCCCAGAACAAGGTGACGCCAGCGGACCTCGAGGTTTCCCACCTAGAACTGCTCAATGACCATGTGGCCCTTTTCCAACAGATAGCCAAGGGGTTAACCCAATACCAGGCGAATTACCTGAAGGCTGTGGTGGCAGGAGAACGGCAATTTACTTCCCAGCGGGTGCTGAGCGAATATGCCATTGGCAGCCAAGGCAACGTCAAGCGAATCATGGATACCCTGGAAGACCTGGAGGTCCTGGACTTCGCCACTGGTGACCCGGTCTTTTGTGATCCCTATTTTGCCCCTTTGTTTAAGAGGTACTTTGTTGAGAATAGGTGATCGCCTTACCACTTGGAATGATGTCAAGAAGCGCTTCCAGATGGGGTGCCAGCACAGCTTCGAGGTGGTAGGCCCAGCCAGGGGTGGTTTCACTGGCACAATAGCACTTAACATAATATAAATTATATAACTCTTGCTTGCCCGCTGGAAGCCCGCCAGTCATTATATAATTATATTATGTTAAATTTTAGAGAGCCTGGTTACGGAGAGTTTTTGGAGCTCCCCACAGTTATATAATTTGACGTTATGCTAAATAGCCGCGCAAAGCCCGCGCGCTCCGGGCCGGAAAATATACGGTTAAAGTTTTTCGCCGACGCTCAGGTGCTCACCCTACGCGCCAAGCATGAGTAATGCAGGCCGCGCAAAGCCTGGCCCAAACCAAAGCCAGCATCACACATGCTT
>JANYHW010000224.1 GCA_025358885.1 Cytophagales bacterium
TCACGAAGAAGGTAATGAAAGGGTTTGCATTTGTTGACATCGAAGCACTCAACACAAAGAATAAGCTGGAATACTGGATCCACCTGGCACTGGACTACAACAAAGTGGCGAAAGCATCTATTAGGAAAAAGATCAAGAAAGCCCGCTAAGGTTTTAACAGGTTTTACTTACCGCTTTCAACTATTAATTCTGCTCACCTTCACCACCACCATCTTCGAACTTGGTGTATTACTCTTTTCGGCCACACTTGTAATCGGCACCAGCACGTTTGCTTCTGGAAAATACATGGCCGTGCAGTCTTTCGGAATTGGATAGGAAAGTGCAATGAACTTGTGGGCCACGCGTTCAATGCCTCCATCACGGTTCACAACATCGACGAGGTCGCCGTGGTTAATGTTGCGCGCCTTCATGTCGCTCTCATTCATAAGAATAACCCTTCGCTCATTATAGATTCCGCGATAACGGTCGTTTAATCCATAAATGGTTGTATTGAACTGGTCATGACTTCGAATGGTTGTCATCATCAGTTCACCTTCACTCAGCTTTATTGGTGCAGCGGTTGCCAGGTTGAATTGTGCCTTTGTGGATGGGGTGGTAAATTTCCCTTCGCGGATGCCATTGGGTAAATAAAAACCACCAGGCTTACGAACCTGATCATTGTAGCGCTCAAATCCGGGAATCGTTCGTTCAATCTCTTTGCGTATGTTGTCGTAGTGCCTCGTGTATTGATCCCAGTCAATCCCCGTCTTGCCACCGAGAGTAGCCTTGGCAAGTCTGCAGACAATGGCAGGTTCACTCAGCAGCTGATCGGACACTGGTTTTAGAATTCCTTTCGAGGATTGTACAACGCCCATCGAATTCTCACACGATACAAACTGGGGTTCCCCTCCTGTCAAATCCTGATCGGTACGACCGAGGCAAGGAAGGATAATCGCTTCTTCTCCATGCACCAGGTGACTACGGTTCAATTTAGTGGACACATGTACGGTGAGTACACATCTTCGAAGGGCTTCAGCAGTATACCGAGTATCCGGAGTGGCGGAAAGAAAATTACCCCCCATGGCAAAAAACACCTTTGCCTTGCCGTCGTGCATCGCCTTGATGGAGTCCACAACATCATATCCATGCTTCTCCGGTGGTGAAAAATGAAAATTATCGGCAATTGACTTTAGAAATTTAGGCGATGGCTTCTCATAAATGCCCATGGTGCGGTCTCCCTGCACATTGCTATGACCGCGTACCGGACAAGTCCCGGCGCCGGGCTTTCCAATGCTGCCCTTCATGAGCAACAAGTTCACTATCTCTTTGATGGTGTCCACCGCATTTCGGTGCTGGGTAAGTCCCATGGCCCAGCAGGCAATGATTTTCTTTTTGTGCTTGATGGCGTTGACTGTGGTCAGAATTTGATCCTTGGGTACACCGGAGGCTTTAATGAGTTCATCCAGATTCTCATGCTGGAGCTTCTGTTTGAAATCTGCCCACCCTATGGTGTTGCTGTTGATGAATTCATGATCACAAACTGAACCAGGACTCTTCTCTTCTTCCATCAGAAGCCCTATTTCAATGGCCTGGAGCAAGGCCATGTCGCCATTAATTTTTACAGGAAGAAAAATATCGGTCAATGGGGTGCTTAGACCAAGAATTCCTCCCACCTCCTGTGGATTGCTGAAGGCCATCAACCCTGCTTCCGGCAATGGGTTGATCGCGATGATAAACGCTCCGTTTCGTTTGGCTTTCTGCAGTGCCGTGAGCATCCTGGGATGGTTGGTGCCCGGATTCTGACCAAGGATTATGATGACCTCGGCTTCCCCGAAGTCACTTAACTTCACTGAACCTTTTCCTATACCCAGCGATTCACTCAACGCCACTCCACTGCTTTCGTGACAAAGGTTGCTGCAGTCGGGAAGGTTGTTGGTTCCGTAGGCCCGGACAAACAACTGGTACAGGAATGCTGCCTCGTTGCTGGTTCGACCAGACGTATAAAAGACACCTTCATCTGGTGATGAAAGACTGTTTAATTTCCCCGCAATTTTTGTAAAGGCATTGTCCCAGGAGATGGCCTCATAGTGCGTGCCTCCTTTGGGAAGGAACATGGGCTGGGCAATGCGGCCTTTCTTTCCTATATCATGGTCAGATAACCGGGCGAGATCGGCAACAGAATGCAGTTTAAAGAATTCTTCATCCAATCTTTTGGAAGTGGCCTCATCGGCAACAGCCCTGGCTCCATTCTCGCAATATTCGCCCAGTGACGACCGCTCATCGTCCGGATCTGGCCACGCGCAACTCGGACAATCAAACCCTCCTTTTTTATTTAGTTGTGACAGCGCTTTCCATCCACGTGCTGCTCCGGCTTCCTCCACCACATACTTCAGCCCAGATAATACTCCGGGTACTCCTGCCGCCACTTTTTTAATGGCACCTTGCTTCAGCCCGGTAAGGGCCTCCGGATTTTCTGCGCTGGAATTTTCTTTACTATCCTTATCCATTATGCCTCCATAATATTAGACTTTCACCCTTGCTGCACCAGAATAAATATTAAACCGCTTCTCTCTTAAAAAACCAATCAATGTTATGTCAAACTCTTCCGCCAGCTGCACGGCCAGGCTTGAAGGAGCGCCCACCGCCGCCACTACTTTTATTCCAGCCATGCTTGCCTTTTGAAGGAGTTCGAAACTCGCCCTGCCACTAAGCAAGAGGATGGTATTGGTTAAGGGCATCATTTCCTTTATCAATGCGGCACCCACTATTTTATCCATGGCGTTGTGGCGTCCGACATCCTCGCGAAGAAATATTAATTTCCCCTGGAGATTGAACAATCCGGCGGCATGGAGTCCTCCCGTATTATCAAAGACTTTTTGATTCTCCCTTAGTTGTGCTGGCAATGAGTAGATGACTTCCGGTAACAGTATCAAGTCACTTCCTAATTGCTGGTACACCGATGCCGTGCGGATGGCGTCAATGCTTGCCTTGCCGCAAACACCGCAACTGGAGGTTGTATAAAAGTTGCGATCACTGTTTTGAAGATAAGGACTAACATCTTCTTTCAACTTCACCAGTACTTTGTTTTGATCTACCCGGATCGATTTTATCTGCTTACCATTTTGAATAATACCTTCTGTCAACAAAAATCCGGCGGCCAGTTCTTTGTCTTGTCCGGGTGTGCGCATGGTCACAGAAAGACCTTTGCTTATGATAACTCCCTCTTTTTCAAATTCCAGTTGAATCTCAAGGGGCTCTTCTACAGCAAGTTGATCTTCCGTTTCTTCCGCCCGGTCCTGATTGATTTTCTTTATGTGATGGGTAGAGATCAAAACGTAGAGGATTTTTCTTTTATGGCTCCGGGAGAAAACTGGTTTTTGGCTGATGCATAACTTTCCTGAGAATCAATGCTAGTCATAGACCTTGCTTCATCAGGTAAGTACTTGGCTGCATGGATGCTTCTTAGTAATTTTTGAAGTGAATAGTTTCCCATTTTGAATTGCGCAAGCATCAATGGATATGTTTCAACTGGATACCAGGCAAGCAAGGGTTCGTAGAGTTGGAGGGAATGACGATAGAAAGCTGCAGCTCTTTGATTTTGCTCTGAGAAAATTGAAAAGGCATTCAACTCCTCCAAAGAAAGGAACGGGTAGTCACACCCGATGAGCAGAAAACCTTTGTCCGGAAATTTTTGAAAAGCCGTCAACAGGGCTGCCATCGGTCCGATGTTTCCATACAGTGGCGCATCTGTTAATACCGGGTAGGCTTGGTGAATACCGGCTGCCTGCGAATCATTGCATGAAAGGAAGGTAGCTTCGCAAAAAGAGCCCAACAGATCGAATGCATGATATCGTTGCGGTTTTTCGTGATAGGTGAGCAGCCCCTTGTCTGTTCCCATCCTCGTGCTCCCGCCGCCGCAGGCAACCAATCCATATCTGTTCTTATTTTTTTTCATGCGACACGTAAGAGCGAGAGCAATAAAGTTAGCAATTCTGAAATGAAGTGGAGCGCAATGGAATTGTCTGTGCCGTTGATCCCAATACCATTTTGATGCTGTTATTATTTCTTTACCTTTCTGTATGAACCGTATCCTTCTGATAATTGGGTGTGGATTGATGGCGAGTTGCTCACCCCCTAAAAAAGAAATGCCTATGGCCACCGCAACCGACACCCTTACTTCTTCCATTCAGGTATTCAACCTTGAGAACCCGAACGGATTGAAGATGTCGGTGCTTAACTATGGCGGGAAGATTGTGTCTCTCATGGTGCCTGACAAGAACGGAGTGCCTGGTGATATCGTTTTGGGTTATGATTCCGTAAAACAATACCTCCATGGAAATGCTTATTTCGGAGCAATGATCGGTCGTTATGGAAACCGAATCGCAAAAGGAAAATTTTCTCTGGAGGGTAAGGACTACCAGCTGCCCGTAAACAATGGTGCGAACTCCCTTCACGGAGGGTCAAAAGGATTTCATAATCAGTTCTGGCAAGCGGAACCATTCCAGAATAAAGGCTTTGATGCCTTGGAGCTGCGGTACAAAAGCGTGGATGGTGAAGAAGGATATCCTGGCACGCTTGATGTTAAAGTCATTTACACCCTCACGGATCAAAATGAATTGATCATCGACTGTGAAGCCACAACAGACAAGCCAACCATTGTCAACCTTACGCACCATTCTTTTTTCAACCTGGCCGGAGAAGGTAACGGAGATATTCTTAATCATGAGCTCACACTTTCCGCCAGTGAATTTATTCCAGTAGATGCCGGACTCATTCCGATGGGCGGGTTGAAACCGGTAGTCGGCACACCGTTTGATTTTCTAAAACCCCATCAGATAGGAGAGAGGATCAACCAGGAGGATGAACAAATAAAATTTGGCAAAGGGTATGATCACTGCTGGGTGCTGAACAAAAAGTCCAATGAACTGGCACTGGCTGCGCGGGTGACTGAACCATCCTCCGGACGCGCTATGGAGGTGTGGACCACCGAACCTGGTATTCAATTCTACTCAGGCAATTTTCTGGATGGATCCGATAAAGGCAAAGGCGGTAAGCCTTACAATTTCAGATCTGCATTTTGCCTGGAGGCACAGCATTTTCCTGATTCACCCAATCATGCGAATTTTCCCACGACCGTCCTGAAGCCCGGGGAGATATATAAGCAAACCACGATTTATAAGTTTTCTACCCTGAAATAGTTTTTATGAGACCAGGGAGTTTGATACAAATTCCCCGAGTGCAGGTCCATGCTTGAATCCGTGGCCGGATCCACCTCCAAGAAAAATAACATTTTCTGCTTCGGGATGTCGATCGAAAAGGAAATTTCCGTCAGGAGAATTTTCATAGGGACACACTCTCGCTGATAGCAGGGGGGTATTGACTAATCCAGGAAACCGGTGGGCCAGAAAAGCTTGGGCCCCTTTCAACACCTCAGGATCGCCTGCCCTTAATCCATTTGTGGGATCAAAAGTCGCTCCCCTTTTGTCGACACCTATTTTGAAAGCATGCTGACCTTCACCGGGTATTCCATAGTAAAAATCTTTGCCGTCTACATCAACCCAAACCGGAAGCGATGCATACGTATTGTTTATTTTTTTCGGCAAACCAAAGTAGAAGACTTCCTGTTTCGAACATGTTATTATGTTACCCAGCACTTCAGGGAAGATTTGTCCAAGCCATGAGCCACAAGCAAAGACGTAAGCATCCGACCGGATTGTTGAGCCGTCCCGAAGCTGAAGTTCAGTTATTTTCCCGTTCACAATGTGTCCTGGCTTTACCAGTGCCTCGATATACTCTCCACCTTCTTGCACAAATGCCTCCATGACGGCAAGGCAACTCTCTTTCGCTTTTAGAAATCCGGCGGATGCATCTAGATAAGCATGATGGATATCACGGCTGTTGATTAGAGGATATTTTTCATTCAGAACTGATTGCGAAAGATAGGTATACTCCAATCCATGCGTTTCCATGAAGGGAATGGATTCCTCCAGGAGGGGCGTCCTCTCTTCATAGCAGAACCACAACATTCCCGTGTTGTGGAATAACTTTCTTTTCCAGGCCTTCTCATGTTCCTTCCAAAGTTCCAAAGCCCTCAGGCAGAGCGTCGAATAAAATTCGTTCTTTCCGTAGGTAGCGCGTATGATCCGGCTCTCATCACCTGAACTGCCAAGTGTGTTCCCGGCTCCCCAGCCATCCACCAGAGTAACTTTGAGCCCTTTTCTAAGAAGGTACAAGGCTGTCCAACCCCCAAAGGCTCCGGCGCCAACGACTATAGCAGATGAGTTGGCCGAAAGTTTAGGCAATCCTTCTCGATGCAAATCAGTTGAATGGGGAGAAAATGTATTCAGGGACATCGATACTAGAAAGCTTCTCCAATCGTCAGGTAATACCCCGGAGTTCCTGTACCAAAGCCTACATCAAAACGGATATTGACGCGCTCTTTCTTATCCACTTGAAAACGCAAGCCTGTGCCTCCGGCAAATTTCAATTCGCTTGGCGTTATTTGCTCCATTTGTGCGGCCACCTCGCCGGTGGAAGCAAAGAAGGCCATTCCAAAGAACTTCCAAATGTGCAACCTGTATTCTGCCTGTACGGCGATATAGTTCTTGTCGCGGTGTCTGCCAAGGTAGTATCCTCGCATCATACTGAAACCTCCCATGGTTGCCATTTGTCGCCACGGAACATCGCCCTGGTTGTGGTTGATAATCCCCTGAAAGGCAAGTACCTGTCCTCTTCCAATGGGCACAAATTTTCTGGCATCAAGGGTGATGTTATAAAATTGGTATTGACTTCCAAAGTAAGGTTCACAGAAAAGGCTGGATAGTTCTACATAGGTACCATGGCTTGAATTAATCACATTGTCACGAGAGTCATAAAGGTACACCAAGCCCAGGCCCGCTGTCGTAAATCCACCATATCCCAACCGGGAGTTTCCAGGATCCAGGTTGAGGGTATCCGAGAAGGAGGTATTAGAGACCTTATAGTATTGATACTGGAGTCCTGCAAAATGTCGCTTGGTGACACGACGTAGTACTCTTTGATTGGTTCGGATGGATTGGTATTTCACAAACGTCTTGTTGGCGTCGGGTGTGTTGTTACCAATGCCATAGTAGTACTCACTAAAGTTGTTGTACTGATTGAATCCCCGGATGAAGTACTTTTCCCTGTTGGTGATCAGGGTATACAGGAAGTCGACCACAAACTGTTTTTGTGACGTAAAAACAATGGGTAGTTCAAGATTGGAAGTCCTGGTGAGGGTATCGGTTACTCCAATCATCTTAAATAATCCCAGGGCCAAAGCACCATACGCAAGACCGGTTTCTGGAGAACGGTAGATCACCGGAAAGAAAGTAAGTTGCTTTCTGTGAAGTGTAGTCATGTCTTTACTGCTGATTTTTAGTGGATAGTTCCGCTTTACTGATCGCACGTCCTGGGCCGCTGTTTCTTGAGCCATTACGGGTACAAGAGATCCAGCCAAGCAGATCAACAGAGTTAGTAGGAGAGACCGCGAAAGCATACAATAAAATGCGAGTTATAGAGTTTTTTAACAACAGGCAAACTGCCAGGTATCATAATAGTTTCTCATCCATCATCCGATCAACCATGTATTCCAATTGACAATAATACCAATAGTAAGCGCAAGCAAAAGTCCAAGTGCAATTAATTTATGAACTCCTTCCTGTTGAATGTTACGCCAGGCCACACTACCCAGCAACGCAAAGATTGAAACGGCGATAAGTTGATTGGCTTCGATCCCCCGTACAATAATATTGGCAACTACCGACAACACATTCAGTACCATGGTGCAGAGAAAAAACTTTCTGAAATTCGCATAATAAAAAACCTTCAAATCGATAATGCCTTCGGGGGGATTGAAAGGAAATAGAATCCTGGCCAGTATGAAAAGGTTTACAGGGTATAGACTGAAAAACAAAAACGTTGGAAGACGCCAGGGTTGGAATGTCTGTAGGTTATAGGTGTCCCACCAATCCTGAATGTGGAGAACGAAGACAAGTACGATCCAGATGAGGTGCGGCCAATAGAGCTTTACCTTTCCCCATTGGTGGACAAGGTCGGCAAGTCCAGTCATTATTTGTGTGATGCCCAGTCCGAGAATTATCGAGATCAGGACGATCACATATTCAAAAGCGGTCATTTCAAGCGAATTTCAAATATTTTTACAACAATTTAGATCGGTTTTACATGGTAAACTGAGCACATTATTGAAGAGATCGAAAAAGACCCAAGAACAAGACAATAACACCATTTGGCCGTCTGAAACATTCGTGCCAAAGCCCAGAAATATATTTGAAATAATGACATGGGAGTGTAGATTTGTGCATCTCCGTATAAAACGCGGAATCCTAAACCACATGATGAAGCGATTGACCTCCGGTTTCTCTATTTGTGTTTTGTCAGTTCTCCTTAGTTTCCTTCTCTCCTTCACCACTCAAGCCCAGGTCATTCCAACTGACGCTGCGGCCATTGCCGCAGGTGAGGCACTGTTCAAAGGGAACTGCAAGACATGCCATAAGATTAAGGAGAAGTATACAGGACCTGCACTGGCCGGCGTGGAAGCCCGCGTTCCATCTGTAGGCTGGATACTCAACTGGGTGAAAAACCCGGCCAAGGTCATCGCCAGCGGTGATGAGTACGCCAATAAGATTTACGCCGAAAACAATAAGAGCCAGATGACGGCTTTTACCGGTTATAAGGATGCGCAAATTCTCACCATTCTCGCATACATTAAGGCAGAGGCTGCCAAGCCTGACGTCGCTCCTGTAGCAGCTGGAGGGGCAGGCCAGGGAACTTCGACTGGATCAGCAGTACCTACCGCATACCTTGATGTGATTCTTGTAGGGATGATTATTATCCTCATCCTGCTTGTCATCATTCTCGCTTTGATTGTCAATGCGTTACGCAAATTCCTTGACCAAAAAGAATTGAGTGCAGAGGACAAGGAAATTGTCAACTCGCCAATAACACTCATGTCGGTTACCCGAAGCCCTGGATTTGTTTTCCTTGTAATTTTTGTGGTGAGCGCGGTGGGATTTAAGTCTGTCATCGATGGACTTTATTCCATAGGTGTTCAGCAGGGCTATCAGCCAAAGCAGCCCATCGCATTTTCGCATAAAATCCATGCGGGACAGTATGAAATTGAATGCAAGTACTGTCATACCGGTGCCGCCAAAGGTAAGCAGGCAACCATCCCTGCGATTAACATATGTATGAACTGTCACTCCCAAATCAAAACAGGTACTAATACAGGAGAGGGAGAAATATCAAAGATATATGCCGCGGCAGGCTTTGATCCGGCCACCGCTACCTATTCCGGCAAGGTGAAGCCCATTGAGTGGGTGAGAATTCACAACCTTCCCGACCTGGCCTACTTTAATCATGCGCAGCACGTGAACGTAGCAGGAGTAATTTGCCAGACGTGTCATGGACCGATCCAGGAGATGGATGTGGTGAAACAGTACTCCTTGCTTACTATGGGCTGGTGCATTGA
>JANYHW010000006.1 GCA_025358885.1 Cytophagales bacterium
GAGATGGAATCCGGATTTCATTGCCTGATTCAATTTCATTCAACAATTTTGGTTGTACCGTTTTGGAGCGACTACTTTCCTGTCGCCAGTCATTCTTTGCGCCTTCAGAGCTCACCACTTCTTCCACGAACGAATTCCATGTTCCGCAGGATGGACATTTGCCAAGCCATTTCGGAGCCTCATAGCCGCAGCTTTGACAGAAGAATTGAGATTTTGTTTTGGACATTGAGAAAAGTGAAGAATCAAAAGTAATCTTACACAACGATAGAAAATGATTTTGTGAATCTCTATACGACTTCAGACGGGTAATCAAGACATTATTTTAGCGGACTATCCGTCTCTTTTGCAAGCGTGTTGTAAACAATTCTATCCATCATACCGGGGATCCATTTATTAAGGAACACGGCAAGTTTGCCCTGGGCAGTCAGCACAATGATTTTTTTTCTTTTTACGGTGGCGCGGTAGATATGATCGGCGCACTCTTCTGCAGACATCATTTCATTTTCATTTCTGGGTGAATCACCCTGAAGCGATCCATCCTTTGTCAGGGAGCGTTTCCGGATATTCGATGTAGTAAAACCCGGGCATGCTGTCAGGACATGGACTCCTTTCTTTAGCATTTCAGTTCTGAGTACCTCCAGGAAGCCATTCAATGCAAATTTTGAAGCAGAATATCCAGTACGACCGGGCAGCCCGCGATAGCCAGCTACGGAGGAGATGCCAATGATGGATCCTTTGTTCTTTAGGATTTCAGGAAGACAAGACTTGGTAGCGTAAAGGACTCCAAAAAAATTGATGTCCATTACCCTTTTAACCACCTCCATATCTACGTCTTCGAAGAGCGCCCTCATGGTAATGCCGGCATTGTTAATTAAAATATCAATCCTGCCAAAAACACGCATCGCCTCCGCAGCCATTTTGCGGTTATCTTCCTCGAGGCTTACATCGGCTTGAAAACTCAAAGCATCAATGCCTTTTTGCCGGAGTTCAACAACGGCTTGGGTTAAGTCGGGTTGATTTCGCCCGGTGATCAGTACTTTTGATCCGCGACTTCCGAACGCCTCAGCCAATGCCTTACCAATGCCTGAGGACCCTCCGGTAATAATGACAACCTTGTCCTTCATGATAATCTCGTTGCGCCAAATGTAATTAAAACATTCGCGTAATTTTGCCGACATGTTTCTGCTCCGCCTTCTCTCCCGCCTTCCGCTAGGAGCATTGTACATTATTTCGGACACTCTTTTTCTTTTTGGCTATTACATTATTCGATACAGGAGGAAAGTGGTAAGCAAGAATCTAAGAAATTCATTCCCGGAGAAGTCAGATGCCGATTTGCACCGGATCGAAAAGGACTTCTATCACAATTTATGTGACTATCCGATTGAAACCTTAAAACTTATGACCATGTCAAAGGAAGAGGTTAAGAAAAGAATGACCTATACGAACCCGCAGGTGATTGAGTCTCTTGCCGCCCAAGGCAAGTCGATGATGTACCTCACCTCTCACCAATTTAACTGGGAATGGCTGTTGGCTGGAGTTTGCTTGAACACCAGCCCTCAGCTGTATTATGTGTATCAGGCGCAGAGCTCCGAATTTTTTGATCGGTTTTCAAATATTATTCGAATGAGATTTGGAGCGCAACCCATCAAACGGGAAAAAGTTGGGCGCGAAGCAATTAGGAAGAAGGGAACACTCCATGCTCTTGCTCTCCTGGCCGATCAGTTCCCGGGGCTCGACCACGACAAACGGTACTGGACTGGATTTTTGAATCAGGATACTGCATTTTTCCAGGGAATCAACCAATTGGCGATCATGACCCAGTATCCGGTAATTTTCTTTGTAAGCAGGAAAATAAAAAGGGGTTATTACGAAAACGAGCTCATCAAAATTGCTGATCCACCCTATGACAAGAATTCACTAAGCATCATTGAGAACTATGTGAAAGCCACAGAAAAGATTATCCATGAACAACCGGAAGGTTGGCTTTGGTCGCACGATAGGTGGAAGAGTTCGCGGTCTGAAATGGGAGACGATAAAAGAGCAAAAACCTAGTTCAGGATCATTTCAATGTCTTCGCGTGTCAATGATTTGACAATACTTTCTTCGGTGCTGATCAGGTTTTCTGAAAGTCTGAGTTTGTGCTTCTGGAGTTGTAGTATTTTTTCCTCAACGGTATTTCGCGTAATGAATTTATAGGTAAAGACTTTTTTCTTTTGACCAATCCTGTGCGCCCGATCGATGGCCTGTTGTTCGACGGCCGGATTCCACCAGGGGTCGAGAATAAACACATAGTCAGCCTCTGTGAGGTTGAGGCCGAGTCCACCGGCCTTAATAGAGATAAGGAAAATCTTAAGATTGGGATCTTTATTGAATTTTTCCACCTGGTCCTTGCGGTCCATACTCGAGCCGTCCAGATAAGCGAAGTCAATCTTTTTCGACTTCAGAAATTCTTTAACTATCTCGAGATGTTTTACAAACTGGCTGAAGATTAAAAGTTTATGGCCTTCTAGGAGGGCATTTTCAATCATGTGGGAGAGGTCCTCCAATTTTCCGGAATCTCCTTTATAGTGTGTGTCCACCATGCGCGGATGGTTGGATAGCTGGCGCAATCTGGTGAGGCCTTCCAGGATGGTGATGCGAGAATTGCTCAGCCCCTCTTTTTCTATCAGGTCAAGGATCTTGTGACGATAGAATGATTTTGCCTCCTCGTATTTCTCTTCCTGCGCCGGAGACAGGTTTGTATAATAGATGTTTTCAACTTTTTCAGGCAGGTCTGTAGCTACCTGTGATTTTAGTCTTCTGAGTATAAAAGGTTTAATGACGGAATTCAATTTTTTGGTCTTTGCTTCATCATGGCGTTTTTCAATGGGCACCTGATACTCATTCTTGAAAAAAGTCTGACCGCCAAGCAGTCCCGGATTGATGAAGGTCATCTGGGACCATAAATCCAGCGTTGTGTTTTCCAACGGAGTTCCCGTAAGAGTCAGTTTGAACCGCGATTTTAACTGTAGGACAGCTTTGGCAATGTTGGATGTCGGATTCTTGATCACCTGCGACTCATCAAGAATTATGTAGTTGAAATAGAACTTTTGTAGTGATTCAATATCAAGCCTTGTAATGCCATATGAGGTGAGCACCACATCATATTTACTGAAACGATCAATATCCTTATTCCTATTGGTTCCCGTGTAGGTGAGAATCTTGAGGCCGGGTGTGAATTTCGCGGCCTCCATCTCCCAATTGTACAGCAGGGAAGTGGGCATAATGAGCAAGGAGGTTCCTGCGTTTCCTTTTTCCTTTTCAGATTGCAGGAGGGTAAGAGCCTGAACAGTTTTCCCCAATCCCATGTCGTCCGCGAGACATCCGCCCAATCGAAATTCATTCAGGAACCTCAGCCAATTGTATCCGGCCTTTTGATAAGGACGAAGTTGACCATGGAAACCGGCCGGCAGAGGGTAGTCCTTGATGCCTGTAAAGTTTTCAAGATTTCGGAGGCGGTCACTCATATGAACCTTGGCCAGATTTCCTTCCTGAAGTTCTTTTACAAGGTTCAGGTGGTATTTATGCAGGACAGGTTTTTCATTTGAGCCATGGGTTTCGCTCATTGCGAATAGATCGCCATACTTGATTAGCCATGCTTCTGGGATAATGGCGATCTCGCCGTTGGGGAGCTTGAATTCCACCTTCTTTCTCAGGATGAGTTTACGCAACTCCTTGAAGGAGATCTCATATTCACCAAACCTTATCTTGGCATGGATATCAAACCAGTCAATGCTCTCTTTGACCTCGAGTTCGATGACGGCTTTCCCCACAAAATATTTCTTGTCCCGGTTGTCGGGCTGGCTCACTTCGAATCCGAAGTTCAGGAGGTTTACCCGATTCTCATTGATCCATGAGAATGCATGAGCCTTGTCTACTGCCGTCCGATAGTTTCCTCCAAGGGGGAGTCCAAGCTTCATCAACGTGAGGGCATATTGTTTTTCGGCGCCTATGTCACGTTTGATGCGGTGAAAGATGTAGTCATTTTCTTTCTTCTCGAGGGTAACATTCACGTCTCCAAACGCATCCCCACGAAACCGGTATTTTCCGTATTTGAATGACAAGTCAAATACGATTTTTCCCGCTTCATCATTGCTCGGTTTTTCTTCGGGATGTTCCGCAAAGAGTATGGATATTTCCTTCGTATTGGCCGGAGGAAGCTCTGAAATGGTGAGCAGGGGATGAGGCTCGTACGTGTTTTTTACGATTTCAAATCCTTTGACTTCGATGTCCTCAAAGGATGCAATGAGTGAGGTTATGAAGTTGTTATAATAATTTTCTTCCAGATTTTTAGGAATGACAATGCTCTGCCGAGTAAGGAAGGGGTTGAGCTTCTTGCCATCAACGGGCTTATCGAATCCGTAGAGCTTTCCATTGACCACGACCCATGCAGGGTTTTTGCAAACCATGTAAGCCGCCGAGGTCGGTATTTCAACTTTTTCACCATCGAATGTAATCGTAGGATAATAGGTGGTGCTTTCGTTGGTTCGGATGAAATGAAATTGAACGTTCGCCCGCCGCTCCATTACCTCTAACTTCCGCCACGTAGGCTCACCATCATTGCCCATTTCGAAAAGTCTTTTCCCTTTCATTTTCTCCAGCACCGCCGCCCGCCGCTTTTCCATGTACACCTCAATCTGCTCTTGCAATAGTCTTTCTTCACCCTTGTCCTTCTTAAATACCTTCACAAAGAACTCATCAGGTTTCATGATCTTCTTCGAGAAATGACGAAGCACTGCATCCTGATTCATGCTGTCCATGAGGTCGATAAGTTCAAAGTCACGGTCGTCAAGGCCCTTGGCAAACTCCCTGGCATTTTTAGAAGAAATATTCTGGTGCTGGTACGTAAGTTTCCCCTTTTCATCCAGTCTAACGATGAAAGCTTCAAAAACATAGCCCAGGTACTCGTGTTGAAACAGCGAGTAGATCAACTGAAACGGCTGTGCTGCCGAGACTTTCATAGCTAATTTGGGCTAAAAACAACGCTTTTCGACATAAGAGAGGCAACCGAAAGGGGTTTTCTCACTTTTCGGAAAAAGCAGAATTGCAAAATAGGTAAACTTTCGAGAAGATTTCTTGCGTTTTACCCTGAAACCTTACATTACAAGTGGTCTATGGAGTAGGATCTTGCTGCGAGAATCGCAGGCCTGAAGGAAACGATAAGGGCTACACCGATAATAACTGTAGAGGTGAGTAGAAAATCAGTGACTTCCATTTTCACAGGATAGTTATTGACAATGGCCTGATCCATGCCCATGCCCACAAGTCCAACGGTGTCCTGCAAGAAGCACAGGATTGCCCCCAATACAAGTCCGGCGCTTGCGCCGATAAATGAAATGAGGGCACCTTCTGCAAGAAATACTTTCCTTACAAAAAGTGGTGTAGCACCGAGCGCGGTAAGGATGCTGACGTCTTTTTTCTTATCGATCGCCAGCATCATAAGAGAAAAGAAAATGTTGATGGAGCCGATGAGCAACAGGAGAGACAAGGAAAGAAAGGCAAACAGTTTTTCAAATTTCAACAACCTGAAGAGATCTTTATGTTGTTCTTCATTTGTTAACACAACAAAATCAGCGCCAAGTTTCTCCAGAAGCCCTTGCTTCACCTTGTCGACATCTTTACCATCGGTCTGAACTTCAAGGGAGGTACGCCGGTTGCCATAACCCATAAGTTCGTTCGCAAAAATCAGCGGGACGAAAATGTAGTTTTCATTTAGATTCTTCTCGATCGAGAAAACTGATCCGGGACGAATACTTTTTCGCGCATACACCTTCGATGGGTCCAGGGATCGCGTCTTAGCATTCTTGATGTAGAAGACCTGCAACGCATGCATGTCATCGGTCACATCTGCCGAGAGCGTATAACGCAGCCCGTCCCCGAGGATGGCAAAGGGGACACTATCCTTCATCAATTTCAATTCGCCCTCCACGACATGTTCGTCAAGGCGATGCTGGTCAAGAAAATTGTCACTCATTCCTTTGATCGTGACAACTGTATTTGCACTTCCATAACTCACATAAGCATAATCTTCTATAACCTCCGTCACGATTTTTACTCCCTCCACAGACTTTACAGAAGACAGAAAATCTTCACTTACTTCGAAGGACTTACCCCTTAACAATTCAATTTTAAGTTCAGGATCGAAAGAAGTATAAAGGGAGCGGAGTAATACACCCAATCCGTTGAAGACAGATAGAACAATGATGAGGGCTGCCGTGGTGAAGGCCACGCCAGCCATAGACAAAAGAGAAATGATGTTGATAAAATTCTTCTTGCGCTTGGAGAGAAAATAACGCCTGGCGATGAAGAAGGGGAGATTCATGCCTATTGCTGTTCTGTGGGGGGGATATTCAGGCTTTTTATCAGATCATCCATTCGTTGAGCGTTCTCCTCTATCTCATCATGGAAGAATGCCAGTTCAGGAACGATCCGCGCCTGGTTCCGTATCCGTGCTCCCAATGCCTTTCGGATTTCCTTTTTGTGCAAGTCCAGCTTGACCAGAAATCCCTTTTTGTCTTTTACCAGTTGCATGCCGATGTACACCCTGGCGACACTTAAGTCCGGACTTACCCGCACATCCATGATCGTGATGAATTCATTTCCAAGAAGACCCCGCTGATCGCGTTGAAAGATATCACTGAGTTCTTTTAATATCAGCCTTCCAAACTTTTGCTGTCGCACCGTTCCACTCATGGAGTAAAGGTAAGAAAGTCGTGGGTTAATCGCGGATATCGCCTGGGGTTGTCTATACTTTTTAGCGCCCGTCAGACCCTTAACAATTTTTTGTTATTTGCATCAAATATGAATCTTTCGTGCTCCGCTATTTTCGAATAAACGATCCCTACCGACTTATTATCCTGTTTGTCCTGCTGATCCTTGCAGGTCTTCCTTTTCTAATTGATTTGCCAGCCGTGACCCTACAGGAGCTAAAAGGCATGGTATTGGGCGAGATGATGGGAGACAAGATTCTTTATGTCGAAATCGTAGATAACACCTCGCCGATGATGGCCATGGCTGAGGGTGCATTGAATTTTATATTCGGAAGGTCTTTGCTTGGTCGCCACATCCTTGCGTTGGTGATTATCTTTTTCCAGGCTTCATACTTTGGCATCTTGCTCATCAACAATAAGGCCTACAACGATAACAGCTATGTGCCTGCTCTGGTATTTGGTTTTTTGTGCTTTTTCTCGTTTGATATGCTGGCCGTTACACCGGAGCTGCTGGCATCCACACTTTTGCTATTGGCGCTGAACAATCTATTTAAAGAGATTGAGTTCAGGGTCGATCGTGACTCCATCGTTCTTAATCTTGGTGTTTTTCTAGGCCTGGCCTCCCTCTTCATTTTTTCATACATCATCTTTTTGTTTGGCTCAATTCTCATCCTGATTGTTTTCGCCAGGGCCACCTTTCGGAAGATTTCACTTCTGATTTTTGGATTTGGTCTGGTGCATGGTGTTTTGATTACGGTCTACTATTGTTATGAGCATGTGGAGGATCTTTGGCTCAACTTCTATGTTGCCAATTTCTCCACAGCCGGGGCGATCCTTCTGGACGACTACTCATTGTACATCCTGTTGGCGTTGCCGGCACTTTATTTTATTTTTTCCCTTTTCATGCTAACCAGGGAGGCGAGGTTTACCAAGTATCAATCGCAGCTCTTTCAAACCATCTTTGTATGGTTGATAGTTGCCATTGTCCAGGTGTATCTTACTCCAAGCAGAACTCCACATAGTCTTTTTCCCTGCTTGCCGCCATTGGCATACTTCATCAGTCATTATCTCCTCTTGATCCGAAGGAAGGTGATTGCGGAAGGGATGTTGTGGATTCTTGTGCTTGGCTTGCTATCAATCAGTATCCTATCACGCTATAATATGCTTCATCAAGTGAACTACATGAGGTTGTTTCCGACGCAATCAACATATGCGAGTCGGGTAGTTGACAAGAGAATCATGATCATTGGAAAAGATCCCTCTTTATTTCAGCACAACCGGCAGTCGGGATTCTTTTTAGATTGGGACCTCTCCAAAAAATATTTTGATCAGCCGGACTACTATGAAAATATCATCAAAATAAATCAATCCTTTCTGAAGGATCCCCCTGACGTAATTATTGATGATAGTGGAGCAATGGAAGATGTCATCAAACGCATACCCGCTTTGGCTCTTCAGTATAGGAAGGATGGCGCTCTGTACTGGCGTCGCTAGCAGCTAACCTTATTGACCCGTTTTGCATGCCGCCCGCCCTCAAAACTTGAGTGGAGGAATCGATCAGTAATTTTTACTGCAAGTTCGGTGCTGATGTGACGAGCGGGAAGGCAAAGAATATTGGCGTCATTATGTTCCCTGGCAAGGGCTGCGAGATCCTCCTTCCAGCAAATGGCTGCCCGGATTCCCTGGTGCTTATTGGCGGTGATGGCCACTCCATTGCCACTGCCACACACCAACAATCCAAGGTCAAACTCTTTTCTTTCTACTGCCAGCGCTACGGGGTGGGCAAAATCGGGGTAATCAACGGATTCAGTGGAAAAAGTGCCATAATCTTTGGTGATATAGCCGTTTTGCTCGAGCCATTTTTTCAAATGCTCTTTCAATTCATACCCGGCGTGGTCAGCTCCTATAGCTATTTTTTGCATCATGCGGTCATCTCGTCTGCCTTCGCTTCCTGCTCCTCTTGCTTTCTCTTTTGCCGAACAACATACGCAGAGATGAAAATACTGATTTCATAAAGCAGAAACAATGGTAAAGATATCAGCACTTGACTGAGTGGATCCGGAGGAGTCACAATTGCACCTATGATCAATATAACAATAATTGCATGACGACGGTAGGTGCGCATGAATTTGGGTGTGAGCAACCCCACCTTCGTCATAAAGTAAACAACCACGGGCAGTTGAAACAGGAGCCCACTGCCAAATACAAGGGCAACAAAGGTTGAGACGTAAGATGTAATGTCAAACTCGTTCACAATAACGTCACTGATGGAATAGGAAGCGAAAAACCAAGTCATCATGGGGCACAAGATGAAATACCCAAAAGAAATACCCAGGAGAAACAGGAAGGAAACGGCAAATACTGCACCGCTGGAATTCTGACGTTCATTTAAGCGAAGACCGGGCTTCACAAATCTCCAAATCTCCCAAAAGACATAAGGGAATGAAACAATGAACCCGATCACAAAGGCCGACAACACTTGCATGGTAAACTGCCCTGTCATGTACCGGCTTTGGATCTTGAATGGAAAGGCTTTGGCGCACAAGGTGTCGACGGCACCCGTAAGATGACCAAGGTCACACAGCCACTTGAAGGTGATGAAATTGATGTTGGTTGGGGCAAAAATGATATTTTGGAAAATCCATGTGGTAAAAAAGAAAGCAACCACCATACACACCATGATCGCAGTTATGGAACGGACTATGTGCCAGCGCAATTCTTCCAGGTGGTCAAGGAAGGACATTTCTTTTTCATCACTCATATCGCTCATATCTATCTGCAGGCACCGAAATCCGCAGAAATGTCTGCGAAAGTCAGCGTTATCGGCGGGAAAAAAAAATTTATCTACTTACCGTACAGGGGGAAACGCTTGACAAATGTGTTCACTTTGCGTTTTACCGCCTTCAGGTGTTTTTCATCCGTGGGCTTTTTAAGGACTTCGTCGATGAGGTCTACCACCTTGACGATGTCCTTTTCCTTCATCCCGCGGGTGGTGATTGCCGGGGTCCCGATACGCATGCCCGAGGTAACCATTGGCGACTGGGTATCAAATGGCACCATGTTTTTATTGATTGTAATGTCTGCCTTGATCAGTGATTCTTCCGCGAGTTTGCCGGTTAGGTTTTTTGAACGCAGATCAATTAGCATTAAGTGATTGTCGGTACCGCCAGAGATAATCTTATATCCACGTTTGGTAAATTCATCGGCCATGACTTTTGCATTTTTGGCAACTTGTACAATGTAGTCCATGTACCCATCAGTAAGAGCTTCCAGAAAAGCAACTGCCTTTGCTGCGATAACGTGTTCAAGTGGTCCACCCTGAGTACCAGGGAATACACCCGAATCCAAAATGGCGGAGATTTTTCTGATCTCTCCCTTTGGCGTTTTTAATCCCCACGGATTATCGAAGTTCTTGCCAATCATGATGAGTCCTCCACGTGGTCCGCGCAATGTTTTGTGGGTGGTGGTGGTGACAATATGACAATGCTCCATCGGATCTGTTAACAATCCTCGTGCGATAAGGCCAGCAGGATGTGAGATGTCGGCAAGCAACAATGCGCCTACTGAATCTGCGGCCTGACGCAGTTTCTTATAATCCCAGTCGCGGCTGTAGGCGGAGGCTCCACAGATAACCATCTTTGGTTTTTCCCGCAGCGCAGTTTCAATGACTTTGTCAAAATCGATGAGTCCGGTCTCTTGTTCAACGCCATAAAAAGATGGCTGGTATAATTTGCCTGAAAAATTCACAGAGGAACCATGGGTAAGGTGCCCTCCATGTGATAAGTCAAAGCCAAGAATCTTGTCGCCTGGTTTTAGACAAGCTAGCATTACAGCAGCATTCGCCTGGGCACCGGAATGGGGTTGCACGTTTGCCCAGCTTGCACCAAAAAGTTCTTTCACCCGGTCAATGGCCAATTGCTCGATTTCATCCACCACTTCGCATCCGCCATAATATCGTTTGCCAGGAAGACCCTCTGCATATTTGTTTGTGAGCACGGTACCTTGGGCCTTCATGACCTGCTCTGAAACAAAATTTTCAGAAGCAATGAGTTCAATTCCATCCTGCTGACGGTGTTTCTCTTTTTCGATGAGGGCGAATATGACTTTGTCTTTCTTCATAGAAGGATAATGATGATTTGACTATGGATTGCGGCCCAAAAGTAAGTCTTGAATACCTGGTTTTGAATTTGGGCCGAAGAAGAATTTTAGCGAGCGAAAATAGGAGTGGGCAGCGATCCTGTCAACGCTTCAGAAAGTTGACTACCAACTCCCACTGCTTCCCCCACCCCCAAAACTTCCACCCCCTCCGGAAAAGCCACCACCACCTCCTCCCCAGTTGCCTCCTCCTCCTCCAATGAACCAGCCGCCTCCGGAAGTCCAGCCACCACTTCTTCCACCCCTGCGGGCAAGGAATCTGAACAGTGAGAAAATGATGAAAATGACCAACAGGGTTACAAATCTATTGCCGCCACCGGTGCCGCGAACCGGCCCATCCTCCGCTTTGTATTCGCCTTTGATGGATTGCATGATTGCATTAGTTGCCGCGGTGACTCCTGCATCATAGTCACCCCGACGGAAGTTTGGGGCCATTTCGTTCCGGATGATGCGGTTGCAAATGGCATCGGGTAGAGGGCCTTCAAGACCTTGGCCTACTTCAATACGCATCTTGCGGTCGTTGATGGAAACCAGCAGAACAACCCCGTTATCCTTGTCCTTCTGTCCCAATTTCCATTTTTCAGCAACTCGCAAACCATATTGTTCAATTACCTCACCATCGAGTGTAGGCACGATGAGAATGACAATCTGGTTGGAGGTGGAGTCTTCGAATATTTTAAGCCTTTGCTCAAGGTTATCAATGGTCTGCTGGGCAAGGGCCTTCGCTTCGTCATGCACATGTTGCCCCCAGAGTTCTGGGATTTCCTTTTGTGCAAATGCACGGATGGATGCACATAGTGAAAGGAGTATAAAGAAGAAAGTGAGTCGTTTCATGAGATTTACCTGTAGGAAATGTGAGGAATTAATCTTCCATGCGAAGGTCATCTCGCAATTCATTGATGTCGTCGTGGGTTTTTACAAAACCTTTTTCAAGAAGGATTTCTCCGCATCGGAGGATTGCCGCCTCCATTCCATCAGTGACCTTACCCATGCGTATTTTGTCGATAATATTTCGGACCAGAATATCCCATTCTTTTTGCTCCACCACCTTGCTAATGCCACGATCGGCCATGACGATTACCTCGTGTTCGAAAAATGACACAAAGATCATGATGCCGGTGCGGTGGCGCGTATTAAATACCTCTTCTTCAAGAAACGCACTCTCTGCTCGTTTTCGTGTAGCCTGGTCCATGTGCGCCTGGCTGAGGAGCAATCTTTTGAAAGGGGGTAAAATGCTTGAGACAACGGCACCTATAAGTCCTCCAAAGCTCACTACTGCGAAAATGAAGATTGGATCATAAATGGCCAGGGTCGGCACATAGCGGTCCAGTACAATAATGAGAAGAAATACGGCCGTGGCAAGAATCATTGCCCCTACATAATGTGTTATGGTGTAGTGACCGCTTCGCTCCACAAAGACGGGCACGATTTCACCGGAGATTTTGTCTTCGGCCTTTTTTACAGAAGCTTTAATCCGTTCGAGATCCTCTGGTGTAAATCTGTTTTGAAGAGACATAATTGTTAGGGCGGAGATGATTTGACAAACTTTCCTGCAGACGCATCTGCAACTTGATTGGGCTTGTGTACATGGTAGGCACCAAGCCTTCAACAAATTTAGCAATACGGCATCACTTCAATGGCATTTTTTCTCCTCTCAATTAACAGTACCTTTTCAATCAAAAATTATGCCCATGGACCTTTCTGATCTTCACCAGGTACTGCATTGGGCCTCAGAGGGTAAAACCAGGGAACTCGAAAACCTGTTCAACCAGTCCCTGCAACTAAGGGCTATTGGGGCTACGGTTGACCTTTCTGACCAGGAGCATCCTTTGGTCTTGCTTAAAGAGGTTCAACCCATGCACCTTGGCGGGATTGGTGGCGCCGCAGTAAATGGTGGTATCATTTCAATGCTCGTTGATCTAGCCATCGGCTTATTGGGGATACCCTATTACAAGGAGGGCCTCACGGCCACCCATCACCTTTCAATCCATTTTGTAAAGCCGTTGATGGCGAAAGCTATCCGGCTGGAGGCCGAAAAAACACACGTACTGCACAATCGGGTTTTCGGTCATGTGAAAGTGATGAATGAAAAAAACGAAGTATGTGCTTATGCAACAGGGACAGTAGTAAAAGGAATAAAGAAAACATGACGGACGTGATTCGCCCGAAACCATCAAATGATTTTCCCTTTCCAGCGACCCGATCGAATATATAAGAAGGCCATGGAGAACATGCTCATCCAATAGACCCATTCACTTCCCCAACCCCATGTAATCGGTAGGTGATAATACTCGAGCACAAAATATACGTACAGACTGTACAATGTTATGGTTACAAGTTCGATGGACAGGTTCACCACCGTATTTCCCGAACCGGTAACAGCATTCAGCCAGACCACAGAGAATGACATCATGAGTAGCGCGACAGACACCACGCGTACTACGGGCACCGCCTCAGCAATAAATGATTCCCCCTGACCATAGAAAGAGAGGAAGGCCATTGGAAATAGGTTTAGCGCAACTACCATCGCAAATGAACAGGAGAAGCTTATTTTAACAATCTTCCGAATAAGGGGTAGTACCTCTTCTTCTCGTCCTTGTCCGATGATGTTGCTTACCATCGAGTTGGTGGTAGCCGCAAATGCCCAAGAGAAGATGCCCGCAACGCCAAAAATATTTCGCATCGTGTTCGATATGGCCAGCGCTCTTTCGCCGTGATGTTCAATGAGGATGTAGAAATATTCCCAGGTGATAATGCTGATGGCAAACTGGGCAATCAGCGGCGCGGACTGAATGAGAATGAGTTTGAACGTAGTAAAGGAGAGTTGGGTCTGCTCAAAGAAGGCAAACTTTCGATGCAACCCATTGAGATGGATGACCAGGTAAATTACGAGGAGGCCGGTTGCTTCAGCGATGATGGAAGCATAGGCCGCACCGTCAAAACCCAATGAAGGCATTCCGAAATGGCCGTAGATAAAACTGTAATCGAGAAAAATATTCGTGAGCGCCTCCGACATGGTGCCCCATACCAGGAACCGTGTTTGGTTGGTGCCCACCAGAAAGGCATTGCGCATAACATAGAGATAGAGGAAAGGCAATCCCCAGATGCGTATCAGGAGAAACCGAATGACAGTTTCGGCTACCTCCTGGTTATGGATGGTTGCACGCAATATCATGGGTGCGAAAGTGTAAGTGGCCAGGATTCCCAGGAAGGCAATGGCAAGAGCAACCCATACCCCGTGAAAGAAGAGCTGGCCTATTTCTTTTGGTAGATTTTGCCCCGCCCGTCGTGCAATGAGTGCCTGCAATCCATTGTTCAAGCCGTTGCCGATGACGGCAAAAATCAGGTAATAAACCCCTGTGATTCCTGCACTGGCAAGTGCTTGTTCTCCGAGGCCGCTGAGAAAAACATTGTTGGTAATGAAGTTGATCTGAGGCACCAGCATCGCCAGCGAAATAGGAAGCGCCATCAGCAGAATCTGCCGATAGGAGGTGTTCAGACGGAGTTCCATAGAATTATTACCGAGGTGAGTGATACACCACTGCGAAGAAAATGAAAAAGAGCCGCTTTAGGTCAGGTTGAGCAAATCAAATTACTCCCTGCGCCTGCATGGCCCTCGCCACTTTCAGAAACCCGGCAATATTTGCTCCGATCATGTAATTACCAGGCTTTCCATATTCCTTGGCTGCTGCCAGGCTGACATCGTGAATGTTCTTCATGATGGAGATGAGCCTGGAGTCAACTTCTTCCCGCGTCCAACTTGTGCCCATATAGTTTTGGGTCATTTCCAATCCTGACGTCGCCACTCCTCCGGCATTGGAGGCCTTTCCGGGTGCATAATTCACTCCATTGTCGAGCAAAATGTTTATACCCTCAATGGTGGTGGGCATATTGGCTCCTTCACCCAGGAGTTTTACGCCATTCTTTACAAGGTTTCCGGCATCTTTTCCATTGACTTCATTTTGTGTCGCACAAGGGAAAGCACAATCGGCTTTAATGTTCCAAAGTGGATTCTGATCCGCTTTGGGATCAAGGTCCTTGTACGAGCATTTGTATTTATCCGCATACTCTTTAATCCTACCTCGTCTATTGTTTTTTAAATCTTCCAGGAAGGCAAGTTTTTCCGTGTTGAAGCCTGCCTCGTCGTAAATGAAGCCACTGGAATCAGAGGCCGTTACAGCCTTACCGCCAAGCTGAATAATTTTCTCAATAGCATATTGCGCCACATTTCCCGAACCAGAAACAAGACAAACTTTTCCTTTTATGGAATCCTTTTTTTCCTGCAGCATGTTTTCTGCAAAGTAGATTAATCCATAGCCCGTGGCCTCTGTACGAATCAAACTCCCGCCCCAGCCGAGGCCTTTGCCGGTGAGTACACCCGTGAATTCATTCTTTATCTTTTTGTAGGCACCAAACAGGAATCCAATCTCCCGCCCTCCTACACCAATGTCTCCCGCAGGAACATCCAGGCGGTGATTGATGTGCCTGGCTAGTTCACCCATAAAGGCGTGGCAAAATCGCATCACTTCATTATCTGACTTTCCTTTCGGATCAAAATCGGCGCCACCCTTCCCTCCACCCATTGGGATTCCAGTAAGTGCATTCTTGAAGATCTGCTCGAACGCAAGAAATTTCAATATGCTGGGAGTAACGGAGGGATGAAAACGCAAGCCACCTTTGTAAGGTCCGATCGCACTGTTCATTTGTACACGATAGCCGCGGTTTACTTGAACATTTCCGGCATCATCCATCCAGGTGACGCGGAACGAAATCAAACGCTCGGGCTCCAACATTCGCTCCAGTAACTTAAGCTTCGCGAATTCCGGATTCTTCGCAAGTACTGGCAAAACAGAAGCAATTACTTCTTCCGCTGCCTGAATGAACTCCGGCTCATTGGGATTGCGCCTTCTGACCTGAGCGAGTATTTCAGAATGATCCATAATTCAAAAATTTACTACCAATATAGCAGAAGTACTGCTAATGCAAACGATTGAAAAGTGGATGAAAGCCAAAATTTTACATAATTGGCACCTTAAGCTAACTTCAAACCTGATTCGTAAATCCTTAAACCCAATCCATACATACCATCCTCGGAGCCAACGGCGTCATCGCGAAAGAACTTTCCAAACACCTTCCCGCGTTTGGGCAACAAATCCGTCAGGTAAGCCGCCACCCGCAAAAGGTGAATGCCACGGATCAATTAGTGTCTGCTGATTTGTTGAACTACGAACAAACGGAACAAGCGGTATCCGGGAGTGACGTTGTCTATCTTCTGGCCGGATTGAAATATGATATAAAAGTTTGGCAGAGGGAATGGCCAATCCTTATGAAGAATGTGATCGATGCTTGCAAGAAGCACAATTGTAAACTGGTATTTTTTGATAACGTATACTCCTACGGACTTGTAAACGGGGTAATGACAGAATCAACTCCATTTAATCCTTCAAGCAAGAAGGGGGAGGTTCGTGCCAAAATCGCAACCCTGCTGCTGGATGAAATGAAAGCAGGCAACCTCACAAGCATGATCGTACGCGGTGCGGATTTCTATGGACCTGACGCAATGATGAGCATGACATATTCAACAGTAACCCAAAGATTAAAGGCCGGTCAGGGTGCTCAATGGATCGGGAAGGCGAATAAAATTCATACGTTTACCTACACACCAGATGCTGGCAAATGTGTCGCCATGTTGGGAAACAACCCTAATGCATTCAATCAAACCTGGCATACCCTTACTAGCAAAGAAAGAATCACAGGAGAAGGGCACGTTCGAATTGCATGCGAAATCCTGAATAGAAATTACAAACTTCAATCTCTTCCGAAATTTGGAGTTCAACTCATTGGTTTGTTTGTTCCAATATTGAGGGAGTTTGTGGAAATGATGTACCAGTTTGAACAGGATTATATTTTTGACAGCACAAAATTTGAAAAGGAATTTGGTGTTCAGGCCACCTCATACAAGGAAGGGATTGCGGCAACACTTACCTGAGTATTTTATTCTCAATCTGGAAGATATCTCTGAAACTTCCCATAAAGTAGAATGCCCATATCGCAAATGTACTAAAGCCTATTGAATCAATAGACTTTAAAGGTGCAAAAATTGGCCTGGGAGGGTCGCTTTGGCATTCGGTTTTGCGGGGACGCATTCACGGTTTATTTTTGATCCACCTACTATGCAAATCATCAATTCGATCCTTACCTGGGTCATGAAGAAGCGAATCCATCAGATGGAGCTCTTTATGAAGTACCCCAACGACGTCCAGGAAGAGCTTCTTCATCGGTTACTGCTGACCGCCCGTCCGACAGAATTTGGAAAGAAATATGGATTTGATGAGATGGTGAACTACAATGACTTTGTGCGTCAGGTTCCTGTACATTCTTATGAAAGGCTCTTTCCCTATATCGATCGGATGATGAAAGGGGAGCAGAATGTACTATGGCCGACAGAAATCAAATGGTTTTCGAAATCTTCCGGTACAACCAATGCCCGCAGCAAGTTTATTCCTATTTCGGCAGAATCGCTCGAAGAATGTCACTTCAAAGGAGGCAAGGATTTGTATTGTATTTATGTCAATAATTATCCCGAAACGAAAATTTTTTCAGGAAGGGGATTGGCCATTGGGGGGAGCCACCAGATCAATGAGCTTGATCCGAGTTCAACATCATACTATGGCGATGTATCGGCCGTGATAATGCAGAACCTGCCGATCTGGGCACAATTGATCAGGACCCCAAGCCTCGAAGTTGCCTTGATGAGCAATTGGGAAGAAAAAATAGAAAAGCTTGCCCGGGAGACAGCCACCGTCGACGTGACACATATTGCCGGAGTGCCTACATGGACTGTCCTGTTGCTTCAACGGATTATGGAAATATCGAAGAGGCCGATACACGAAGTATGGCCCAACCTGGAAGTATTTTTTCATGGAGCAGTCGCCTTTTCGCCCTACAGGAACCTTTTCAAAACCCTTATTCCCAGTGCCACGATGAATTACTGGGAGACCTACACGGCCAGCGAAGGATTTTTTGGAATTCAGGACATCAGCCATTCAGAGGAATTATTGCTTATGCTTGACTATGGCATATTTTACGAGTTCATACCTACGGAAGAATCGGAGGAGGAAAGTCCAACAGCCATCCCCTTGAGTGATGTGGAACTTGGAAGAAATTATGCCATGGTGATCACCACCAACTCAGGCTTGTGGCGATACAATATTGGAGACACGGTGAAATTCACCAGCAGAACTCCGTATCGCATCAAGATTTCAGGAAGGACCAAACATTTCATCAATGCCTTCGGAGAGGAAGTTATTATTGAGAATGCGGAGGCTGCCATCACTCGTGCATGCGAACTCACAGGCGGAGTGATTAATAATTTTACTGCGGCACCCATCTTTCTGGAGAAGAATAAGCGCGGAGGGCACGAATGGCTTATTGAATTTCACACGTTGCCCAATAACCTGGAAGAATTCGGAAGGATCCTCGATGACACCCTCCGAAGAATCAACTCAGATTACGACGCCAAGCGGTTCCATGACATGGCTCTGATCGCCCCCAAGTTGCACAGTGTGCCGGAGGGAACTTTCTACAATTGGATGAAGCGTCGTGGCAAGCTCGGGGGACAAAATAAGGTCCCCAGGCTCAGCAATTCCCGTGAATTCTTAGAAGATATCCTGTCAAGTATTTCCTAAAGAGATAAAACGATCTCAGGAATTCTTCCACTTTATTCCACAACCAATTGCCTTGGTTTTTGTCGTCGGTACTGATTTTCCGGCGAGCAATGCGTCAATGGCTTCTTCGACATATTTTTTGGTTACTGACGACTCATCACGGGCATTGTCATCAATCGTACCAACATACTCCACCTTTAAATCATTGGCCTTTCTGCTAAGCACATATACATGAGGCGTATTGGTTGCACCATACATTTTGGCGACCGATTGGGACTCATCTACAAGGTATGGAAACGCATATCCTTTCTTTTTAGAATAGCTCACCATCTTATCAAATGAATCTCCTGGAGAACTTTCCGGGTCGTTGGCGTTGATGGCCACCACGGGGAACCCCTTTCCGACATAATGTTCATTTAACGCCACAATCCGGTCGTTGTAGGCCTTTGAATAGGGGCATGTGTTACAATCAAATATTACAATGAATCCTTTGGCATCTTTCCAGTCGGAAAGAGAAATCATTTTTCCGTCTACATTCTTCAGCTTAAAGTCCTTAGCAGTATCGCCAACTTCATATCCATTCTTTATCGGGGCACCTGATGTGAGACACAGGATGACAGCACATCCAAATACTAACTGCTTCATATGATTTGTTTTTGGTTAATTATGATCTCTATAGCACGCCAGCAATCAATTTCTCAAGGTCGCCATCATGAAGTTCCTTTTCTACAAATTTTCTCTTACCGGTCTTGTTGTTCACGACCAAGGTTGCCGGTAGTGAGCCGGACCAGCCTTTTTCAAGCTTATCAATCCATGCATTCGGATTTCGCTCATTCAGGATCAATACCTCGGATTGGATCTTTTTACGCAGAACAAATTTTCTAACCTTTTCAGGGTCCGGATCGAGGTCCATGTCCATACTTACCAAACGCACCCGCACATCTTGCCGATCATTGTGCAGCTTTTCAAACAGGGGCAATTCTTTAAGGCATGGGGCACACCAGGTAGCCCAGAAATTGATAACCTGTATTTGATTCTTTTCCTCCTGTATGATCTGCTGAAGTTTCTCAAGTTTCACCAGTTCACCAGACTGGGCTGACGCTGAATATCCAAGAGGCAGGAGGATCGCAAAAAAGGCATATTTCATCCTGTATGCTAACGCGATTTTCCGGTTGAGGTTAGGTTTGAACAGGTCCGTGAGCATTTGTGTCATCTTGGATTAATGCCAACAAAAGTGCTAAAATTCAGGCACTTATAAATGCGCCTAAAACCAGCTATAAAGAATTCCACAAATCGGCCATTTTATCCACATTACCGGACTGTTATGCTTTAATCATGTGATTAACTGATAGTTACAATCACTTTCGTCAATCACTTGTTTGTGGATATCTCCAAGGCCCTGAAGATTAGGGCAGAATTTTCTAATGTACTAATACTCAATTATCTACAGCCAAAAGGGTGAGGTGACTAGGTGTAGAGTACTAAGGTCACAGCCTGAATTAGAGAAATCAATACACCAGGAATGACTATTTGAATGCAAGTTTGAAGAATGCGGGGCGAGGCGAAGAGGAAATTGTTGTATTAGACTTTGGGAGGTGTTTTTGCTGATCGAGCCAGGAGAGATAATCCTGATACAAAATGCAGTCATTCATCAAAGCCTGATCTTTGACAATCTTAATAATCTTGTCCTGCTGAAAGGACTGCCAGATTTGATCTTTCTGTTCTTGCGGCAAGGAGGAAATGCGGATGAACTCGATTCCTTTGAAGTTTTCTGCCATGGTCCTCGAATTAATTCTGAAGGTTTATTTCTTTCCGATTGTATAGGTAACCTGCCGTCGGCCTGTTGGGAAAATGAATTCCCCTCAACAATGTATTTTTAGGTGCAAATACTGCTTCAGCGCCTGCCAGCGCAGGTAAAACACAACTACAAAGTGATGCAAAGTCAACGTTCTAAATTTTCCATTCCCAGAGGAGTAACCTATCTCAATTGCGCTTACATGTCGCCTCTTTTGCGATCAGTTGAAAAGGCCGGAATAAAAGGAATGATTTGCAAACGAAATCCACTCGATATTTCAGCCAGTGATTTCTTTGAAACGACGGAATTACTTCGAAATGAATTCAGCTCCCTTGTTCACGCAAATAACCCTCAACGCATTGTGCTGATATCTTCCGTTTCATACGGACTGGCAAATGTTACCAGAAATGTCAAAGTGAGATACGGAGACAAGATTATTGTTGCCTCTGAACAATTCCCAAGCAATTACTATCCATGGCACAAACTGTGCCTTGAAACTAAAGCCGAGCTGCATGTTGTAAGAGCTCCGGAAAGTCTCGTCAGTAGGGGAAAGGTGTGGAATGAACGGCTCCTCAATGCGATTGACCAAAGAACTAAAGTAGTTGCGCTTGGGAACGTACACTGGGCAGATGGAACACTCTACGAGCTTGAAAAGATCAGGTTACGAACCCGTGAGGTAGGCGCGTTGTTAGTTATCGACGGTACCCAATCTGTGGGGGCATTGCCTTTTGACATACAAAAAATTCAACCGGACGCACTTGTGTGCGGAGGTTACAAATGGCTTATGGGTCCCTATTCGCTCGGCCTGGCGTATTATGGCGAATACTTTGACAAGGGGACACCCGTAGAAGAAAACTGGATCAATCGCCTGCACAGTGAGGATTTTGCAGCATTGGTAAATTATCAGGCTGAATATCAACCCGGCGCGTTGAGGTATGAAGTTGGTGAGCATAGTAATTTCATTCTTGTGCCTATGTTGCTGGAAGCACTGAAGCAGATAAACCGATGGGATCCCGCACGCATCCAGACCTATTGTGCCGGGATCTCTCATCGGTCCATTGAACTATTGAGGGAGCGTGGCTATTGGGTGGAGGAGGAAAAGTACCGGGGACATCATCTCTTTGGTATCCGGTTTCCAAAAGGCACAAACCTTGAGTTGGTGAGAGAACGAATTAAGAAGCAAAAGATTTCCGTTTCCTTTCGCGGTGACTCCATGCGCATTTCCCCCAATGTGTACAATGAAGAAAAAGACTTTGAACGATTGCTCAGCGCACTATTTTAGTTCAAGCCATCACCGTTACCATACTTAGTACTGGTTGAATTAACTTTGCCTTACCGGATATCGATATCTCATTTAGATCAGCGGCACTGAGGACAGCTTTTGTAAATAGCCGCCATGAGATGTCAACGGGGATGACAATCGAAGCCTTGCAGGGTTGGTTGAAGTGTGTCCTTAATATCCATCCTTCATCCTGTTTTTCAAGAAGCCATGAACCACCGGCCTCTGAATCAATGGTGATTTGCAGACAGGTGCCTACAGGTGCTTTAACATTTCTGTAGTGATGGGGCAAGGCCTGCATGAAAGTGTCAAGCACAGGCCAGTAGAATTCCCGGGTCAATATCCCCGGTTTTTCTACCGCATGACTAATCTGCTGTTGATGATGCCATTTTTCAGTGAATTCCCGGGCAACATGGAACCAATTGAGTGACACTTTATCGCCTGCCCAGGCAACGCTGAATGGAGCCTGCGCCAAAGGATTAAGATGTTCCAACTCCTTGATATATTCTTCATGTGTTTGGGATAGCCATTCGGTCAATTGCCGTTCACTGAGCTGTCTCATGGCAGTAACCCATTCCCCATTTATCCGGTTGAGGTACTTTACGATGTCGTCATAGGTATGGAGTTCATCAGCCTGGCCTGGAGAATACTTGTCCCTGAAAAGAGCGATGCATCGAATGTTTCCATCCAAAAGATGCGCGACTACATCCTTCACCGTCCAATGGCCGGCAACGGTCCTTTTGTTCCACTCTGCTTCGCTGAGTTGTTTCAGGAGTTCCATCAGCTTTTCATTGAGGGGGCGGAAGAGATGAAGGGTTTCAATCATGGCATTTGGATTAGAACCTTTCTATTGAAATGTGTTGCGTTTGAATCGAATTTAGTAAGTTAGTTGGATGAAGAAAATACTTTTGTTCGTGCTTCTTTTTACGACGGTGATTTGTTCTTACGGCCAGTCATTTGTTTTTGTATTTCTCAACAAGAAGGCAAATTCAGAGGGACTTCCAAAGGATCAGTTGGACAAACTGATGGACGGCCACATGGATAACATTAAGCGACTGGCCAGTGAAAATAAATTATTGGCTGCTGGTCCATTTGATGGGGGAGGAGGTATTTTCATCTTTAATTCAACATCGAAGGAGCAAGTGAAGGAATGGCTGGAGACTGATCCGGCTGTTCAGGCAAAGAGATGGGATGTTGAGATGTTTGGATACAAGCCCGTTATTGGTTCAGTGTGCGCCGTACCGGAGCCTATTACGATGACGATGTACAATTTCGTAAGATATGAAGCCAACATTACCAAGTATACTATTTCAAAAACGGCGGATGGTATGAAGGAGCACGATGATTACATCAAGAAACTTGCTTTGCAAGGAGACGTCGTGACGCAGGGCACCTTTGGTCCTGATGAGGGGGGCATCCTTGTCATGAAGGGCGAGTTGAAGAAGGAACTGGTCGAGGATGATCCGGCAGTTCAAAAAGGATTCATAAGCTCTGCATTTAAGAGCCTTTACATAGCAAAGGGCGCTTTTTGTGAAAAGTGATATTGGGTATTATTCGACTACAACTACGGCGAGTTTCTTACCATCTGCACTCACCGCCATTCGCGTGACTCCCTTTAGCAACCCGGCGCCGGAAGTTACCGTAACCTCATTCCAACCAGGACCGCTACCCGGAGTGAAGGAATAAATCTTTGGTCCATCACTCATTAGAATTTTTCCATTGGGAAGCCAACACAGGTCTTCTGATCCACTGACTGTCGTGCCAATGAGAACAATCTTTTTGGTATACGTATTGAATTTCTTGATCCACCATTCTTTTTCGGAAACCTTGTGAACAAAGCTGATGGCATTCTCTCCGGGTACTTTATGCAAGGACCTTCCAATGTCTTGTGCAAGTATGGTGTCCCTTTTTATAGGAAGCAATAAATAATGGAGTGTGTTGGGTGTTCCCAGGATAAACAGACCGAGGTGACTGTTATCCGCCCATACATGATAGCCAACCGTCATCTTGTCAATGATCACGAAGGGCTCGCCTCCATCAATGGGATATTTCCCAAGGTCCTGCGCTCCGTTGTCACGTTGTATGATGCAGGACAAATATTGTTTGTCAAGCGTTACAGTCGGAGAGTATTCCTTTTCAGGTGTTTGTGTGATGGGTTTCGTTTGCTTGACTTTATAGTTGTAACTCATAATGTCTGTTCGACCGTCCTCATTGGCAGAGGTATAGTACACCACGGGCAAATCAGGATGAAAGAATGGCTGGTTGTCGTACCCTTTGTGATTGGTAATATTGATCGGGGTTGACAGAGAGATTTTTCCCTTTTTTTCGGTGAGGTCAAAAAGATAGATTTCTGAACCAACTTGTGCGGAAGCCAGCCTCGCAAAAATGGTCAGAAAAAAGAAGAGGCCAATTTTATTCATGTGGGGGTCTGTTAAGATCAAAGCGGAACTAAATTTAATACTTTTTAGTCGGAAGCTTGAAGCTCAGGGGGTACTACGGTGGTCATACCCTGTAAGGGGTATCCTCGATTGCCTGCGCTTAAGTTCTATTGCCCCACCATGAAGACCGCATTGGAAAATAAGAGCTTACCACTTTCCCAGAAACTCCGGAATAAGGGATTATCTACGATATAGACAATATTTCCCTGGCCCTTTTCCTCCACGCCCAGAACGAGGCTGTTAGCCATTTTCTTGTTCACCTTTTGACCCGCGAAGCCTTGAATAGGTTTGGCGTCACCCTTGATCACACCGACGTTCCATCCACCATCGAGGTAGCCGTACCGAAGCTCATTCGTTTTCAGTGTGTAGTAGCTATCCCCTAATCCAAAGGCCAAGGGATGAGATTTGTCGAGTGTTATCTTGTAAATGGCGCCTGATATTGATTCTGAGAGTCTCTTGCGTTCGGCATCTTCAAAATGAGTGAGGGCATCTTTTTCTTTGGCTTCCTTCTGCTTTTTTTCTGCTTCAGTCTTCTCCGCATCGGTGGCGTACGCCTTCAGCCCGAACCCTTTTTTCTCTGCAAAGGAAGTAAGACCATTGGCGAGAACAATCAAGCGTCCTCCCGTTGAAACCCATGTTGTAAGTTGCTCCAGCATGGCATCATCAAAAAGCCGGTAGTTGCCTTCGGGGACAACGAGTACATCGTACTTTTTCAGGTCTGTGTTTTTGATATACTCTGTACTCAATTGTGTGATGGGATAGTGAATTTGCTGTTCAAAGAAGTGCCAGATTTCACCCGCATTCAAAGACGAGGTCTGATCTCCAAACACAACGGCAATCCTTGGAGCCTTGAGGTAGTTGACATAACCCGAACCAAAGTCTTTTCCCTTTTCCACAAACCCGGTCGTTGTCGTATAGATTTTTCGTCCCATCTTTTGGGCCAGCGCTACCACGACTTTGTCAAAGTCGGCGATGCTTTCGTTGTTTCTTCTGGTAACGATGAGGGTGCCAGGCTCAAACTGTTGACCATTCGCGAAAAAGGTCAATGAAGCTGAACGCACTTTCACATTTTTCTGAAGCAGGGCAGCCAGAAACTCAACATCCTGGACACCTTCATACTTGAACATATAGGCGTAGGGAGTTGGAGGCGTTTGTGTGCTTTCGGGTGATTTGGGTTGAAAAGCCTTTGCTGCATTTATCCTTTCGTTTAATGCATACCCTTTCAGGTTGTAGCTATACATCAGGTTCCAGGCGGTGATATCATAGGTTGCAGAATCAGACAGCCTGGATTGCGGTTCGAATACAGCCGTGATAAACCGGGATTTTGGCTGATAGATATTTACAACCACGTCATCGGTCGACAAATTGAACCCTGCCATTGTCTGGGTGTGATATTCATACCCCCGCGCAGGTTTGCCAGCTGCAGGATAGCCATACTTGATCCCATGGGTGTCCATCCATTGGGTAATTTGATTGAGCTTGTCTGCGTTGTTATCCCCTTTGATGACATAGGTCTTGTAAGGGGCAGCCGGAGCAGTCATGTTTTCTTTGGCATACTTTTCAAATTCGTCCACCACGCGGCTTGCGTTAAGCGAAGTAATTTCCACGGTAGAGATACCCGTTGTAAAATGGTGGGTGAGGCGGTCTTTCAGTGTCAGGGGATCACCTTCCCGTGTCGTCACACTAAGTCCCCCGGATCCTCCTCCTCCTTGTTCATAGGTCATGCCAATGGCCCCACTGTAGGTGGGATAGGTGTCGCCATAACTGGGGTAGTACAGGTCAAAGACTTCTTTGGTGAAATAGAGCCAGCCCTGTTCATCAAAATATTTTGCATTGTTCTTGCCGATCATGGTTTGAAATTCGCGTTGCCACTTGCTAATGACATCGTGAAAGGGTTCTGCTGCAGGGGCGAAGTAGTATGGATTGTTATATCCTTGTTCATGGAAATCGACATGAACGTGAGGAAGCCAATCATTATAGATTTTTATGCGCGCCTTTGATTCTGTCTGTGATTGCCACGCCCAGTCGCGGTTAAGGTCAAAAAGATAGTGATTCGCTCTCCCGCCTGGCCATGGTTCGCGGTGTTCCTTGGCGTCGGCACTTGGATTGGGCGGAAAGTTTCCGTACTGGTTATAAAAATTGGCGTAACGATCGCGGCCGTCAGGATTGATGCACGGATCGATAATGACAACCGTGTTTTTAAGGAACTCTTTTGTCTTGGCATTGGCCGGATTCACCAGTTCATAAATAGTTTTCATGGAAGCCTCCATGGAATTGGCCTCATTGCCATGCACGTTATAACTCAACCACACGATGGCAACCTTGTTTGCTGACGGACTTCCTTCAATTACACCAGCCCGTTTCAGGTTGTCCTGACGAATTTGTTCCAGGTTATTAAAGTTCTCTCCGGAAGCGATAATCGCGTAGACCAGCGGACGGTGCTCATAGGTCTCTCCGTATTGTGTCAGCTTTACATTGGATGAGACTTCGTCTACGTGTTTGAAGTAGGCAACCACTTTATCATGACGGGTAAATCGGTCACCCAGTTCATAACCGAGAAACTCTTTTGGTGATTGAAGCGTAGCTTGACCGCTGGAAGCGAATGAAACAAGGATGAAGAGGACTAAGAATTTATGCATCGGAGTAGTGATAAGGGTTAATAATTTAAACCTTGAGGTACAATGAATTTCGCTAAGCTAACGGTTAAATGTTATCTGGCTTGGAAGTATTATTTTAATGGCCGCCCCGGTTAAACATTGAATACATTGGGATTATGAATGGTGCTGGGCATGCAATTAAAGCAATTTTTTTATTTGAGGGGTATGATGGATGACGTGCTCCCTGAAGAATATGAGTGCATGCCTGATGTTGAGATATCCGGCGCGTGGATGTTTGAAAAGTTTACGCCTAGTGTATTGATGAGGCACTTTTTCCAGGAATGACTTCAGGTCGGTCCTCACGGTCTCCCATTCCTTCTCGATGGAAGTCAGGTCCACCATGGAGATTGTATTCTCGACGATTTTTTTCGGGACCTTGAATTTCAAACCGGGAAGGCGCTGCGATATTATTAATAACATCATCTTTACCTCCTCCCAAAGGCCGGTATCCACCAGCGTCTCCACCCCTTGAATCTTTTTCTGGAAATACAATAGGGAAAGTTTTTCGCCACCGATCAAATGGCTGAGGATTTGAGCGACAGACCATTTGCCGGGCGAAGGAGGTTGGCTGAATTGCTGTGCGCTGAGTGTACGGACCATGTCCAAAGTTTTTTTGCGCTGCAACTCGATTTCTGAGAATATTTTCTGAAAAGACGGATGCATAGTTGCTGTTTGTCAAAAATAATCAATGTAGGTCGTCCTTGGGCTATTCAAATCCTTTCTCTAAAGATTCCGCCTAAAGTGACCACAGTTTTCGTTTCATAGTGACCACCTTAAACTAGGTAAAAAAGCATTGAGATCGGTTGACCTGAAAGTTGATTGAAAAGGGTACCTCTGCGCCCTTTAAAATCAAACTTTTAATGGCCAACAAACCGATCCATATGAGTAAACTAAGACAAGTATTAAAACTGCGCTGCCAGGGGCAGAACAAGCTGCAGGTAAGCTCCATCACCGGTGTTCCCCGCAACACGGTAAAGAAGTACATCTACACCTTCATTCGTCTAAGCACGACCTGGGAAGATGTGAACCAACTTTCCGAAAAAGAGCTGGATATACCTTTCTGCGAGGAGCCTCAACCCTCCATTTACAATCGTCTTTCACCGCTGCATGATTACTTTAAGACTCAGGAGAAGCGATTGAAGCAGCGTGGAGTAACGTTGCTGGGCTTGTGGGAAGACTACCATGTTCAGTTTCCGGATTGATTTAAGCTAACTGCCTTCTATCGGCATTACAATCTATGGAAGCGACGCTGGTATCCCAGCATGCACGTGGAGCACAAAGCCGGTGACAAGATGTTCATTGATTACACCGGAGAGAAGCTTTATGTGATTGACCCTTCCACCGGGGAGATGAAAGCCATGGATACTTGTCATTTGCCGATGAAGGGTTGCTATAAGTATCAAATATTAAGCTAGGAGCATCGCTGGGGAGAACTTGTAAATGACAGCTCGTACATCGTACATTAGTAAATTGAGCAAAAACTAACTCTTTCGACTTAATAGTTCGGCCAAGGCCAAAGGCGCCCAACACTCAGGGTAATATCAATATATCGGAGTCTTTGTTGCCCTATCATAAAAACATTAGATGTAACACCACTGAAACAAAAAGCTGATGGAGCAAGCAAAAGACGACAAAAAATCAAATCTGGGACTCATTGGTTGGGTTCTGTTCATTATTGGAATTGTTCTAATGTTTAACGGACTAGGAACCTTTATCCTCTATGGACCAATCTTCCTGACTACGTTCATTATTGCAATAATCTTAATGACACGGAGACAAGTTGGTTCAGGAATCTCTCTCCTATTACTGACCCTAATCTTGCCACCAATCTTTTGGTTTGGCATTCTTGCATATAGGGTCGGTGACACAATGAACACAATTGAACAAGAACGAAAAACAGAAACCCAAGATAAGATACAAAGTATCAAATTTGAGGACGTCAAAATCTCTAACCGAGGGAATTACATGTATTGCGAGGGGAAGGTTAGGAATACTGGGTCAATGACCTATGAATATATTAAAGTAAAAGTGGAGTGGCTCGACAAAAGCGGAACAATTTTAGACACTGATTATACATATGCAGTGAGTGGAGAAGGATTGTCACCTAATGAAGCTAAATCATTTAGCATTATGACCCGATCCGACTCTAAAATGACAAACGGACGTTACTACATAATAGAGTGACGAAGGGAAGAAAATAGTCTTGAGGAAGGAAAAATAAAGAAGAAGGAATTGAAAGAATCCATTTATTAGGAGGCGTGGTAAGTTTCAGTAACTGTATGAAATTGACTCCAAGGGTATAATGGATATTCCATAGCCTTTCCAGCTTTGCATATGTTGTCATTTACTTCTATTTTAGATTTATGTAAGCGATGCATAATATTGTTCTTGTTTGTACTGCACATACGGAAACCGGGAAATGTAATTCTGATGAATTGCATAAAATCATTGAATCCCTAGGCCCCGATGTAATTTTTGAAGAACTATCTAGTGATTTATTTGATAAGTTTTATAAGACCAATCAGTTTCCGGAAGGAACGTATTGGATTCTTGCCATGTGTATCCAGGTACTTTATTTTACGCTCATGGAATCTTCCAAGACTCAGGCAACCGTTGGTAAAATGGCCATGGGTATCATTGTGACAGATACCAACGGAGCCAAACTCGATTTCGCAAAAGCATTTGTCCGCAACCTCTGCAGGCTTCTCTCAAACCTCACCTTGTTAATTGGTTATATCATTGCAGCTTTTACGGAGAAACACCAGGCACTGCATGATATTATTGCAGGAACCCTGGTCGTGAAAAAACCAGCCGCAGTTCAAGCTTAGTATCGAAGCTTTAGTATCGGGATTACGGATTGTTCAGCGCAAGAACTTAATTCCATTTGTCAGAATCGAGATGGTTGCGGGCAGAAGTCCAGCCATCTCGCCTTCAGCCTCCAACAAACAGGGTTGGGGTGAGTGAAGACTGATGTGTTGGATGGTGTTATACCGGATTTTTTCGTCATTTATCTTCTTCCTGCCCTTTATTCGCTGCACGCAAAGCAAGAATTTCAATAAGGAAAGGTCTCCGGCTATAAACGTGTTGAGCGCGCCGTCGTCTGGTTTAGCATCCGGGGCAATGTACATCGCGTTGCCGAAAGATATTCCGTTTGCAATGGCGATCACCCGCGCCTTTCCTTGCCATATCCATGAATCTGCTTTGCACATAACTTCCTGGGGTTTATGAGTAAAGAATACAGATATGATGCTGGAGAGGTATGTAATCTGTGGTCCCCACGCCCTGCTGGTATTCACTAACCGATCTACAACTTTTGGCCCCATTCCAATGCTGCACGCATTGATGAAGTATCGAATAACAGAATTACCCTCGGGGTCGCAACAAACAATTTTGCCTACATCGGTTGGCTGGGGCCTGGCAGCATTCACCAACTGAATGATTTGATCGGTATCCATTCTGATGCCGCACATCTTCGCAAAATCATTACCGGTTCCCATAGGAATGATCCCCACGATCGGTGCATTTCCCACGGGATCATTCATCACTCCGTTGATGACTTGGTTTAGCGTGCCATCTCCACCCGCGGCTAAAATAATTTCAAAGCGGTCAAGCATTGCCTGGCGCGCCAGTATCTCCGCTTCGCCTGATCGTTGGGTCTCATAAACCTTCAGGTCAAGATGACGAGCAAGGACCGGTTGGACTTCTTTGTAGAATTTCTTTTTCTTTCTGGAGACCCCATTAAGAATGATGGCAACTTTCATCTGATTGTTACAGGCGTCCCGATAGGCGGTGTGATCGACCTGTGTTTACTTGCAATTCTTTTTTATGGAAGCTTTTGCTTCTGTTGCACCCAACTCGTCTGCGCGTTTCAGGTCAAGACAACCATCGTAATTGTTGTTCATGAGGATTTTTACCAAACCCCTTTGGAGGTAGGTTTCCGGGTCATTGGAATAAAGATCAATGGAGGTGGAATAATCCTCCACTGCTCCGGCATAATCTTCCTTTTCAGTTTTACTCAGGGCCCGGTTGTCAAAGTACACTGGATTGGTGTTATCCAACTCAATGGATTTCGTATAGTCGGCGATGGCTCCATCGTAATCCTGCAGGGTGTTCTTCAACACACCACGGAGATTGTATGTTTCGGCATCATCGCTGCTTATTTCAATAGATTTCGTGTAGTCTTCCAGTGCCCCTTTGAAATCCTCTTTAGCACTTTTTGCCAAGGCGCGATTTTCAAATTTCAATGGATCTTTCGGGTCGAGCTTGATGGACTGATCATAATCGGCGATTGCCTTTTCAAAATTTCCGGTTTGGTAGTAGGCTACGCCGCGGTAGTTGTAAAGGCTGGGATCATTTTTGTCAAGGTCAATAGCTTTGGAATAATCATCAATAGCGCTGACATATTCTCCAAGTTCCGCTTTTACCACTCCACGGTTGAAATATTTGTCTGCATCCACCGGGCCAAGTTCCAATGCTTTTGAAAAGTCAAAGTAAGCGCTCTGCAGATCTTCCAAATTGTAATTTGCAAAGCCGCGATTCGTATACGCGTCTGTGAGTTTCGGATTTATCCGTATCGCCTTGTCAAGGTCCGTGAGGGCACTCTCATCATCACCCAGGTTTGTCTTTGCTGCGCCGCGGTGGTTTAGTGCATCGGCAAAAGTGGAATCAATTTCCAATGCCACGGTAAAATCCGTGATGGCACCATATAGTTCGTCAAGGGCCAGCCGGGTCTGTCCACGCAAATCGTAGGCCACCTTGTTTTTGGGATTTGTTTCCAGATATTTTGTGAAATCGGCCTTGGCTCCGTTAAAATCCTTTGAAGCCGTTTTCTTCCGACCACTTTCGAGAAGGGCATCCTGGGTTTGAGCAAAAGCGCCAAAGGCAGATAGTATCAGTAAAATCAAGGCGAAAGCTCTCATGGGCATGTGATAGGCAAGCAATTTAGAAAAGAATTTGTTTGCATGTAGGTTCATGACAATTCCGTATTGGCCTGGAGGCCACAAAAAAAGAGCGGAGACCGCCCTTGAACATAACTCGAAATGTTGCTGCGTTTTATGTCACCACCGATGTCTGCGAACCCGAATAGGCCTGACATAAGCAATGTGCCGATGATATCTATGCAAGCGATAACCAGGCAGGGTACAAACGGTAGCAGGAGCGACCACTGCGGACGTAGGGCGTGACCTGAGCAATGCCTGGGCATCGGCAACTCGTGCCAACATGGCAAGCAACACAATCGTGGCAAAGAGCGAAAAGGAAATGAGCTTTCTCATACAATTCCCAATTTTAAATGAATCTTGTCCTTTGGACTCGCATGTGTACTATTGGTTTAAGGGCATTCCAGAATTCTTTAAGGCCGTTCGAATAATAACCAGGAACATCCTTTGCAAGATTTGCGTTTCTTTCGCCAATAACTTGTATTTCTATGAGAAAGGCTTCTTCCCTTGTGTTTGTTCTTTGCTCCCTAACACTTCTTGCCCAGGAGAAACCCTTGGACATGAAGATGGACTTTGAAGCCTATGACCCACCTTCTTCCCTTGTCGTGGGGGAGCATCATTTGCGCCGATCAAAATTTCCGTTCATCGACATTCATAACCACCAGGGGAATATGAATTCATCCGATTTCAAGGATTTGATTTCCAAAATGGATTCGCTCAATATGGCGGTGATGATCAACCTCAGTGGACGTGGATTCCGGAGCAGTGGCGACCATCTTGAGAAATCAATCGAAAATATCAAGAATCGCTATCCGAACAGGTTCGTCCTTTTTACCAATGTTGATTTTACGGATATCGACAACCCGGAGTGGGGCGCGCGAACCGTGAAGCAACTGGAAGAGGATGTAAAGCGTGGTGCCAAAGGCCTGAAAATTTACAAAAGTCTTGGCATGTTTAACAAAGACAAAAAAGGGAAACGTATTTCCATTGATGATCCGCGAATCGATCCGGTTTGGGCCAAGTGTGGGCAGTTGGGTATTCCCGTGTTGATCCATGCGGCCGACCCGAAACAATTCTGGGAGCCCATCGACAAGGACAACGAGCGTTGGTTGGAGCTCAAACTCCATCCCGGTCGCCGGCATGACACGGACACAGTCAAGTGGGAGACCATCATTGCGGAGCAGCACAGCATTTTCAAGAAGCACCCTGAAACAAAATTCATCAATGCGCACCTGGGTTGGTATGGAAGTGACCTGAAGAAGCTTGGAGGTTTGATGGACCAATTTCCCAACATGTATACGGAGATTGGTGCTGTCATTGCTGAGTTGGGGCGACAGCCTCGCGCCGCAAAGGCATTTATGACAAAGTACCAGGACAGGGTTTTGTTTGGGAAAGACAGCTGGGTACCCGAAGAATACGAAACCTATTTCCGGGTCCTGGAAACGGAGGATGAATACTTCCCCTATCACAAGCGATATCACGCCTTCTGGAGAATGTATGGTATTGGGCTGCCGGATGAAATCCTGAAGAAAATATATTATAAGAATGCGATGAAGCTTATCCCTGGTCTCGACCAGAAGTTGTTCAAATAGGCGCACTGCGATCGACAATCCATCCCGTAAGACTCAGACGCTCCCGGGTCCCGGGCAGGACTTCATGCTCAACCTGGTCACTCCGGAAGCAAACGAGCCTGCCCGCCATGGGAAGTACATCCAGGAAATTTCCAGGAAGGTGCAAACGCAATTGTCCACCCTCATCTTTCTGCCAGTCAAAATTCAGGTAGCATATAATGGATAACTTCCTGTGATCGCTTAATTTAAATTGATCAAGATGACGTTTGTAAAATGCGCCTATCGGATAGATCGTCAAATGCACCTCTGCTTCTTTGAGGCTGAGAAACAGTTCTTGATTGAGGAATCGAATCAATTGATTTATCCGATGGAGGTAGAGTTGTATGCCGTTTGGCGCAATAGCCGGATCAATCCATTGAATATAATCTCCCCGGATACTTTCGTTTATCTGTTTATCAAGCTGTTTACCAATTCCCGCTTTTTTAAAATGTAACTTGCCACCCTTGAATTCGTCTGTAAGCAGGATGTTCTCCACCTCCTTGACACTGAGAAAATGGTCTATAATGGCAAATCCCTTGTCGGCCAATCCATCGGCGATTTGAGCAAGTTGGGTTTCTAAAGTGGTTGTCATCTCAACACAAAAATAGAATATTGTCGTGCGAATGAAATGAATGATATGAAAGCTAAACTTCTTCCGGTACTTTTTTTAATCCTGGTTGCTGGTGCGTGCGTACCCAAGGAGCAAGTCGTACTGCGGTCGATTGACATCAAGGAGGTGCTACCGGGAGGAGATGGCAACCCGTTGCTCAAGGCGGAAGCGATTTTCTACAACCCGAATTCTTCCCGAATGAGATTGAAAAGAATTGATATTGATGTGCTGGTTGATGGTAAAAAAGCTGCAAGAATAGATCAGCACCTGAGCGCACTGATCAAAGCGAAGGATGAATTTTCCGTACCACTTGAAATCCAGCTCAACCTCAAGGAGGTTGGTCTACTCGACACGATCCTGAGTTTGTTCGGGGGGAAGAAATACGACATTGAATTTGTTGGAAGCATAAAGGTCATCGTTAACGGTTTCCCGGTAAGGTTCCCCCTGAATTACAAAGAGCAGGTCAAACTATAGCTTATTCTCCGGTTCAGGAGAAGCAGCCTTTCGCTTTCGCAACTGGAAATTCTGCCCGAGGTATACTTTTCTCACCATCGGGTCGTTGGCGAGGTCTTCAGCAGAACCTGACTTGAAAAGCTTTCCCTCCACCATCAAATAGGCACGGTCGGTAATGGTGAGCGTTTCATCCACGTTGTGATCGGTGATGAGGATGCCGATATTTTTCTTTTTCAACCTTGATACGATGGATTGAATTTCTTCAACGGCAATCGGATCTACGCCCGCGAAGGGCTCATCGAGCAATACAAAGTGAGGATCAACCGCCAATGCCCGCGCAATTTCTGTTCGTCTTCTCTCGCCCCCGGACAGAACCATTCCAAGATTCTTGCGCACGTGGGTAAGACTAAATTCCTCCAGAAGGCTTTCCACTTTTTCCTTTCTAGCCTGTCTGCTCATTTCACGCATTTCCAATGGGGCCAGGATATTTTCTTCCACCGTAAGTCCCCGGAAGATGGAGGCCTCCTGGGCCAGGTAGCCAATCCCCAGCTTCGCGCGTTTGTACATGGGCAATGCGGTTATGTTCTGGTCATCGAGGAAGATTTCACCTCCATTGGGTTTGATCAATCCAACTATCATGTAAAAACTTGTTGTCTTTCCAGCGCCGTTGGGACCAAGCAGTCCAACAATCTCGCCTTGCTCCACACGTACCGACACATCGTTCACGACAGTTCGTTTCTTATATTTTTTCAACAGATTGTTGGCTTGCAATATCATGTCAGATGAATTTAATGTCTTTGATGCGAAGTTGAACAGAGGTATTCCCATTAAATGTACTTTCTTCGATAGTGAAAGCCATATTAAACACATCGCCATTCATCAATCGATCGTAGTGTTCAATTTGATCAAACCCCACAGCGTTAAAGATGAGTTCCCTTCCTTTTTGACCAGCGAGGAAGCGCAAATGCCGGTCTTTGAAAGTGGCAAGGGAATTCATCACAAAGACATTCCTTGCCTCAAACACGGGCCGTTGGTTGTCGGGACCGAAAGGGGCCATTTGCTTGAGAACCGAAATGAATTTTGGCGTAATGGAATCAAAGTGAATGGGCAAGTCGATTTCAACAACTGGTGTGAGCATTTCATCGGTGATGGTGGCAGCCACCACTTCTTCAAACCGTTGTTGAAAAGCAGACAAGTTCATCCTGTCGAGGGTCAATCCTGCGGCATATTTGTGTCCACCAAATTTTTCCAATAAGTCGCCACATTGTTCAATGGCACGGTATAGGTCAAATCCGTTCACGCTTCGTGCAGACCCGGTAATTTTGTCGTTGCTTTCAGTTAGAATCACAGTTGGCCGGTAATAGTGTTCAATACACCGAGCAGCAACTATGCCAATTACTCCTTTGTGCCAGGAATTCTTGAATAATACCGTGCTTTTGGCATTTTGAAGGGATTCATCTGCCTCAATCATCGCGAGGGCCTCCTCGGTAATGTTGGAATCAAACTCCCTCCTCAGGTCATTCTTAATATTGACCTTTTCGGCATAAGCATTTGCCTCCTCTTCCGTAGTCGAAATAAGGAGTTCCACTGCACCCCGTGCGTGGGCCACCCTTCCTGCGGCATTGATTCTGGGCCCAAGAGTAAAGACAATGCCAGAAATGTCAAGCTCGCTCTTGATAGCTGCGATATCTTTCAATGCTTTCAAACCTGGACAGGGATTTTCATTTAGTCTTCTTAGGCCATGGTAGGCGAGGATGCGATTCTCTCCGTTGATGGGAACTATGTCGGAAGCAATGCTGACCGCAACAAGATCCAGGAATTCGAATACGGCACTTTCATCCTTATATTTTCGTGCGAATGCCTGTATAAGTTTAAATCCAATGCCACAACCACTGAGTTCGGCAAACGGATAATTGCAATCATCTTGTTTGGGATCAAGGACGGCTACCGCCTTGGGGATTTTTTTATCCGGCAAATGATGGTCGCATATAATGAAATCGATCCCTTTGAGATTGGCCAACACCACCATGTCAGATGCCTTGATTCCCAGATCAAGGGCGATAATAAGGCCAAAGTGGTTTTCCTCCGCCCAAATGATACCCGCCTCAGATACGCCATAGCCTTCGGCATAGCGGTCCGGGATATAAAAATCGCAATGAGGATAAAAACTTTTCAGATAGCGATACACCAGGGCTACCGATGTGGTACCGTCTACATCATAATCACCGTAGACAAGAATTTTTTCTTTTTTTTCGATCGCCAGTTTCATCCGGTCGACAGCCCGATCCATGTCTTTCATGAGAAAGGGATCATGGAGGTCTGACAACAATGGTCGGAAAAATTTTTTTGCGCCTTCGAATGTGTTGATTCCCCTTTGAAGCAAAATGGCAGACAGGTATTTGTTAATGTTGATGGCTGTACTCAGCGCTTCAACCTGTTGTACGTCTGGTATTTCCTTATAAAGCCAGCGCCTGTTCATCATTATTTGTCTTGAAAATTTATGGCACCTGCTTTTCCCGGTAAGCCGTCTTTTCCTTTGATACCTTTCTTTCCCGTTTTTCCATCCATCTTGCTGTTGCCTACGGGGCTTAGCCCGGAAAATCCACCGGCTCCACCATCGGCACCTAAACCTTGATTGCCGCCATAGGTACGGACAACAATTCTTCCGCCCAGCATGGACCTTAGTTCAGGGATACTTGGCGAGTGAAACGTCACGGTACCTGAATTTCCCCCATTTCCTCCATTTGAACCCAGGGCTCCTGCGCCACCGTTTCCACCTGTGCATAATCTTGTGCCCGGCCCTCCACCACCTCCCTGCCCGCCTTTAGCACCATCACCAGCATCGCCACCTGATACATCAACGAGTAATGTTCCTTTAAAGACAACATCGGCAATGTACAGGAACAAGTTAATGCCCTTCCCGCCATCAGTTCCAGCGGTACCCATGCGTCCAGGCCCACCATCAGAGCAGGGACTTGAGGGTGAAATGCCTTGCTTACCAGGACGACCAGGTAAACCGCGTAGACCTTTACCATCGATTACGGTACCTGAATAGAATATGGCCACTTTCGCGTGGATGAAGTTATCAGGCTTCAACGGATTGAGAATAATTTTAGAGGAATCTTTCATGATCAATGAATCCACCACCAGGATATCAAAGCGACTCAGTTCATAAATCTCTTTGGGTTTCAAGACAAGCTTTGATAATCTAACCTGTCCCCGGGCACACAGAGAACACAGCATCACCACAACCATTGCACAGGTGCGCATCATGGGGCAAAAGTATGAAAACAAAAAAGCAGTGTCGTTATGACACTGCTCTCCGAGGGTCCTTTTTATGTGATTATTTCTTCTGTGCTTTTTCGGCCTTATCGGCCATTACACCTTCCATAACATCTTTTATCTCCACGCGAACACCATCTTTGTAAGGCACGATCCAGGCGTCCTTAACACCCATGTCGCGCATATACTTTTTGAATGTATCTGCTTCCCAATAGTCCCGGAAGATACCAATGGTGATTTTTTGTGGATCAGCAGCGTCTTTGCCAGCCGCTTCACCGCCAAAGTTGGGGTTATTGTCAAAGTACTTTGAAAGATCTTTGTTCTTGAAGGCGCCGACCTGCACTTTAAAGACTATGCCCTTCGAAAAATCCATGGGATTAACGGGAGGGTTTTCTTTAAGTTGAGCGAGTTCGGTCTTTGCCGACGTAAGATCACTACGCATGCGCGAAACCTGATCTTCCAGTTCAGCGATCTTGGCATTCTTGTCACTGACCGTTGACTGAAGCTGTTTAATTTGGCCATTCAACAGCGTCGCATTGTTTTCAGCTGACTGTTTGGCTTCAGTAAATTGCTTCAGGCTTTCGGGGTTCTTGGAGAAATCTTTAGCTTTCTTTTTCCACTCCTTTTTCTCCTGTTTGGAGAGTTGGGCGAAAACCTGTGAGCCGGAAAAAATCAAAGCCAGGCAGACAAAAAGTAGTCTAGTTTTCATTGTAAAGGGGTTAATTAATTGTTAAAAATAATAAAAAAGTTGGATAAAGCCGGGCATTGGGCATTTGGCACCGGGTATAGGCCATCCCGGCATATCGATTCAACACCTTCACGGTAGGCACAAATGCCCGATCCCTAGCGCTAATTACACCATCTTTTCAGGTCTCACCCACTCGTCGAATTGTTCGGACGTCACCAGGCCAAGTTCTACGGCGGCCTCGCGCAGCGTCTTGTTTTCTTTGTGTGCCTTCTTTGCAATCTTGGCTGCGTTTTCATAGCCAATATGGGTATTGAGCGAAGTCACCAACATCAATGAATTCTCCATGTGTTTCTTGATCACCGGTAAGTTGGGTTCAATACCAATCGCGCACTTGTCATTGAAGGAAGCACAGGCGTCTCCTATCAGGCGGGCAGACTGAAGCACGTTGGCGGCGATGACGGGCTTGAATACATTCAGTTCGAAATGACCGTTTGAGCCACCAACCGAAACCGCAACATCGTTTCCGATCACTTGCGCACAGACCATCGTCAATGCTTCTGGCTGTGTGGGATTTACTTTTCCAGGCATGATGGAAGAGCCTGGCTCATTGTCGGGAATGATGATCTCTCCGATTCCTGAACGCGGTCCGGAGCTCAGCATCCGAATGTCATTGCCGATTTTCATGAATGAAACTGCGGCGCGCTTCAGTGCACCCGAAAGTTCGACCATAGCGTCATGGGCGGCAAGCGCTTCAAATTTGTTTGGGGCTGTAATGAAAGGATAACCCGTAAGGTCAGCAATCTTCTTCGCCACCAAGACATCATATCCTTTGGGTGTGTTTAAGCCTGTACCTACGGCGGTTCCGCCGAGCGCAAGTTCGCGAACAGCCTCCAGGGCATTCTTAATGGCACGCATGCTGTTGTCTATCTGCTGCACGTAACCGGAAAATTCCTGGCCGACGGTAAGCGGTGTTGCATCCATAAAATGTGTTCGACCTGTTTTCACAATGGCGCTGAAGTCTTTTGATTTCTTGGCCAGCGTGTTTCTAAGCTTCTGCATGCCGGGCAGGGTGATCTCCACCACCTGCTTGTAGGAAGCAATGTGCATGGCAGTGGGAAACGTATCGTTGGAAGATTGCGACTTATTGACATCATCGTTGGGATGAAGGACTTTTTTTTCATCCGTCAGTTTACCTCCCTGCATGACGTGAGCCCGGTAAGCGATTACCTCGTTGGCATTCATGTTGCTTTGCGTTCCGGATCCCGTCTGCCAGATCACCAGGGGAAATTGATCGTCCAGTTTCTTATCCAGGATTTCATCACAGACTTTGGCGATCAAATCCTTTTTATCTGCGGTGAGCACTCCGAGTTCATGGTTGGCCATGGCCGCCGCTTTTTTCAGATAGCCGAAGGCATAGATGATTTCTTTGGGCATGCTGGCTTCAGGTCCGATCTTGAAGTTGTTGCGCGAGCGTTCTGTTTGCGCTCCCCAATATTTGTCGGCAGGAACCTGTACCTCGCCCATGGTGTCTTTTTCGATGCGGTAGCTCATGGCAATTAAAAGTTTAGGTAACAAAAATAACAAAGCCCCTTGAATAAGGGGCTTTAGTCTATGGTGGCGTCAAGGTACGTAGACTAAATTAAGAATTCCTTTCTCTTTGGCCTCCAGGGCGGTTTCCCCTGCCAGAAATTCATCCACGGCACGGGCAGCCTCTCTTCCATCGCTTATAGCCCATACCACCAGGGACTGACCCCTGCGCATGTCACCTGCTGAGAAGACGCCCTCTATAGAAGTTTGATACTGAAGACATTTAACGTTGCCGCGTTCATCACATTCAACTCCGAGCTGACTCAACATGCCATCTTTTTGCGGGTAAAGGAAACCCATGGCCAGCAACACCATGTCGCAGGGTATTATTTTTTCTGTGCCGGTAATCTCATTTAGACTTAGGGGCTTGCCCGGTTCTGTCGCTTTCCACTCAACCTCAATAACCTTAAGTGCTTTCAGATTTCCATTTTTATCTCCCAGGAATTCTTTGGTCACAATGCTCCATTGACGTTCACAGCCCTCCTCATGGGAAGTAGAGGTGCGAAGTATCATGGGCCAGTTCGGCCAGGGCATTGCATCATTTCTTTCGGCAGGTGGCCGGTTCAGGATCTCGATTTGTGTTACAGAAGTTGCTCCTTGACGATTGGAGGTGCCGACGCAATCAGAACCCGTGTCACCGCCACCCAATACAATCACATTCTTTCCTGCAGCGAGCAGGACATCATCCTGAATATTCTTATTGCCCACTCTTCTGTTTTGTTGTGTCAGAAAATCCATGGCAAAATGGATACCCTTCAGGTTACGTCCGGGAATGGGGAGATCGCGCGGAATGGTCGAACCTCCACATAACAGTATAGCATCAAACTCTTCCTTGAGCAGTGGAGCGGTCAAATTGACTCCCACGTTCACGCTGGTCCTAAATGAAATTCCCTCTTCTTCCATCAGTTTGATTCGGCGATCCAGCACTCCCTTGTCTAATTTGAAATCAGGGATACCGTATCTCAACAATCCACCAATCGCATCGTCCCTTTCGAATACAGTGACCAGGTGTCCCGCATAATTAAGTTGAGCGGCGGCGGCGAGCCCGGCGGGTCCTGATCCCACGATGGCAACTTTCTTTCCGGTACGCGAGGCGGGAATCCTTGGAACGACCAGTCCTTTGTCGAAAGCCATTTCTATGATTGACTTTTCGATATATTCAATCGTAACGGCCGGTTTGTTGATGGCCAATACACAAGATGCCTCGCAGGGTGCAGGACATATCCGTCCCGTGAACTCGGGAAAGTTGTTTGTAGAAATAAGAATTTCATACGCCAGTTTCCAGTTGCCCTGATAGACGGCATCGTTGAATTCAGGAATGTTGTTTCCAAGCGGACAGCCGTGGTGACAAAAGGGAACGCCACAGTCCATGCAACGGGCCGCTTGTTTTATGGTGAGTGCCGCATCTACGCTGCCCTCCACCTCCTTGTAATCCTGGAGACGTTCGGCAACATCCCGCTTTCGCGGAAGTCCCCTGCCTGTTTCCAAAAATCCTGTAGGCTTGCCCATACGCTATGCCTTGACGGCAAGTTGTTGATGTTGAAGTTTTCTTTTTCTTAAGACTTCCTTGTATTCCACGGGCATCACCTTCAGGAATTGTGTAAGAACTTTATCCCAGTTGCGGAGGAGTTGAGAGGCCAGGTCGCTGTGAGTACAGGAGAGATGGTTTTCAATCATGAGGCGCAGCAGTAGAGCATCTTCATCATCCACGATGTCCAGCAATACCATTTCCAAATTGATATTCTGACCCAAATTCCTGTTTGGATCAAAGACATAGGCGACGCCACCACTCATTCCAGCAGCAAAATTTCTGCCTGTATCACCCAGCACGACAACGGTACCTCCGGTCATATATTCGCATCCATGATCTCCCACTCCTTCTACCACTGCCTCAACGCCGGAGTTTCTGACAGCGAATCGTTCGCCCGCCCGTCCACGGATAAATACTTGACCGGATGTCGCGCCATACAAGGCCACATTTCCTACAATGATATTTTGCGCAGGATCGTAGGTAATTCGTTTGTCGGGATGCACCACGAGCCGTGCTCCGGAAAGTCCTTTTCCGAAATAGTCGTTGGCATCTCCTTCTAACTCAAAGGTGATTCCTTTCGCGGCAAATGCACCAAAGCTTTGGCCGGCAGTTCCGTGAAACTTGAAGTGAACTCCGTTGCCGTGCTGATCTGTTGAAGGACCATACCGTTTAGAAATTTCATTGGAGAGCATAGCGCCGACAGCGCGGTCTTCATTAGTGATGGAAAAAACACCTTGTACTGACTCTCCATCTTCCAGGAATGGTCTGGCTATTTTGATTAATGTCCGATCAAGTACGTGTTCAATACCGTGGTCCTGCTCCTCTTGTCTGAACATTGCGGTATCAAGGCTAATGGGCTCTTTGTATAGTATGGGTGAAAGATCGAGGTTGTTGAATTTCCATCGGCCATCGTTCTCCATCAATTCGAGATAGTCGCTTTGCCCGACCATCTCATCCACCGTGTGAAAGCCAAGTTCGGCCATGATTTCACGCAACTCTTCGGCGAGGAAAGTGAAGAGGTTTACTACGTATTCCGGTTTGCCAGTGAAAAGTGCCCTGAGTTCTTTGTTCTGTGTGGCAACTCCTACGGGACAAGTGTTTAGGTGGCACTTTCTCATCATGATGCACCCGGAAGTCACGAGCGCCGCGGTAGCTACTCCCCATTCTTCTGCGCCAAGCAGGGCGGCAATGGCTAAGTCTCTACCCGTGCGTATTTGCCCGTCGGTTTGAAGCACAACACGGCCACGTAATTTATTTCTTACCAGGGTTTGGTGAGCCTCGGCAAGTCCAAGTTCCCAGGGCAGTCCGGCATGACGAATGGAACTTAGGGGCGAGGCACCTGTCCCGCCATCATGCCCGGAGATCAAGATCACATCAGCATGCGCTTTGGCCACGCCAGAAGCGATGGTACCAACGCCTGCTTCTGACACTAGCTTTACACTGATTCGTGCATCGCGATTTGCATTCTTTAAATCAAAAATCAATTGAGCGAGATCTTCAATGGAATAAATATCGTGATGGGGTGGTGGTGAGATCAGACCAACGCCCGGTGTGGAGTGGCGTACGCGTCCAATCCACTCATCCACTTTGTGCCCTGGAAGTTGACCGCCCTCGCCAGGCTTGGCGCCCTGGGCCATTTTGATTTGAAGCTCTTTGGCATTGCTGAGATAATAACTTGTTACACCAAAACGGCCGGAAGCAACTTGTTTGATGGCAGAGTTCTCCCAATCGCCGTTGGGTTTACGGAGAAACCGCACTTCATCTTCACCCCCCTCACCGCAATTGCTTTTGCCGCCGATACGATTCATAGCGATGGCCAGTGTGCTGTGCGCCTCATGCGATATCGACCCAAAAGACATAGCACCCGTTGCAAACCTTTTGAAGATTGATGTTATTGCCTCAACCTCACTGAGGGGAATAGATTTTCCTTTGCGGAATTTCAAAAGGCTCCGGAGAGTGATGGCCTTTTCACTCTGTTGGTTGATAAGGGAAGAATATTTCTTAAATAAAGAGTAGTCTTTTGTTTTCGTCGAGTGCTGAAGGAGATGGATGGTTTGAGGATTGAACAAGTGTGCTTCTCCTCTCTGCCGCCATTGATACACGCCGCCCACTTCCAACTGTGTTGCTCCATTGGTTGTTTTTGGAAAAGCAAGTCTGTGTTTGGCCAATGCTTCCCGGGCAATGTCATCGAGTATAAGGCCACCGATTCGCGACACGGTTCCATTGAAATACTGGTCCACCACCGCTTTGCTAATTCCAAGCGCTTCAAAGATTTGCGCGCCATGATAAGACTGCAGTGTGCTGATCCCCATTTTACTCATGATTTTGAGCAGCTCCCCGGTCATGGCTTTCTTGTAATTGTACATAGCCTGTTCTTCGGTGAGATCTTCACGAAGAAGGTTTCGCTTCTTCATGTCGAAGATGGTTTGATACACCAAATAGGGATTCACACCGGAGGCACCATACCCGATCAGCGTGGCGAAGTGATGCGTTTCCCACACATCGCCGGCCTCCACCAACAGTCCAACTTTGCCCCGAAGTCCTTTGCGGATAAGATCATGGTGAACCGCCGCGACCGCCAGCAATGAAGGGATCTGCGCATGACCACTGTCAAAACTGCGATCTGAAAGAATGATGATGGTAAACCCGTCCTCAATGGCATCAGTAACGTATTGACATACGCGATTCAATCCCTTTTCCAGGGAGCCGGGTTCTCCACCAGCCTTGAAATAAGTATAGATTGTTTTGGTCTGTAGGTGCCTGTGATCGATGTAGCGAATCTTTTCCATGTCGCTGTTCGAAAGAATAGGGACGGGCAATTCCAGGGTGATGCAATGTTCCGGCGTCTCTTCAAGTAGATTCAATGAGCCACCAACATGGGTTGCCAGGGACATCACGAGACGCTCGCGAATTGAATCGATTGGTGGATTCGTGACTTGCGCAAAGAGTTGTTTAAAGTAGCTCGATAAATGCTGGGCCTGGTTGGACAATACGGCAAGCGGAATGTCGCTACCCATGGAACCAAGGGCCTCTTTTCCTGTTTCACACATTTGAGCGAGTACAACACGCACGTCCTCGGTGGTATAACCAAACGATATCTGGCGTTTAATAAAAGTTCGGGGATCGTACTTATGAAAACTTCCACCCGGTTCTGGCAAATCCTGAAGCCTTACTTTATTTGCCCGCACCCATTCGCCATAAGGTTGACGGGTGCAAATGTCCAATTTCAACTCGTCGTCACTGATGATACGGCCTTGGACTAAGTCGACAACAAACATTTTGCCCGGCTGTAGACGTCCCTTCTTAACGACTTTCGCCGGATCGATATCAAGAACACCAACTTCGGAGGCCATGATTACCCGGTCGTCATCGGTAATAACATAACGGGAAGGGCGCAAGCCGTTTCGATCCAGGGTGGCGCCAACAATTTTTCCGTCGGTGAAAGTGATAGACGCCGGTCCGTCCCAGGGTTCCATGAGGTTGGCGTGGTACTCGTAGAAGTCTTTTTTCTCCTGGCCCATGTGCTCGTTGCCATCCCATGCCTCGGGGATGAGCATCATCATGACGTGTGGTAGTGAACGACCCGAGTGCAGTAACAATTCTATGACGTTGTCAAGGTTTGAGGAGTCGGACTGGGCCGGGTTGCAGATCGGCAGAATCATGTCGAGTTCTTCCCGCGAGAAATATGTTGACGAAAGGAATGCCTCTTTTGATTTCAACCAGTTAATATTTCCCTGTATGGTATTGATCTCCCCGTTATGTGCGATGAACCGGAAGGGCTGTGAAAGCCTCCAGGAGGGAAATGTATTTGTAGAAAATCGCGAATGGATGACCGCAATGGCAGAAACCACTTCCTCGTGCTCAAGGTCAGCGAAGTAATGCTTCAGCTGGCGCGAAGTGAGCATCCCCTTGTAGGCAATTGTCTTATAGGAAAGAGATGAAAAATAGAATTGATTGTTAACCCCCTGCACAGACTCTGTCACGATACGGGTGGTGTACTTCCGCAGGATAAACAGTTTGCGCTCAAAGGCATCTGGGTCGGCAATGGATTCGTGGCGTTTAATGAAAATCTGCTCCATTACCGGCTCGGCACGGAGGGCGGTTTCACCGATTTCATTGTTCCGTGTGGGCAACAAGCGGTATCCCAACAGGGACATTTTCATTTTCTTGATTTGCCGGTTTAGCACGGTACGGCATTCTTCGCGTGCCTTCGGATCGCGTGGAAAAAAAACAAGACCCACGGCATATTGACCATAGGATGGCAGCTTAATGCCAAGTTTGTTGCATTCATTCGTGAAGAATTCATGGGGAATCTGAATAAGAATCCCCGCACCGTCGCCTGTATTGGGCTCGCATCCGCATGCGCCGCGGTGACTCATTCGTTCCAGCATGGTGATGGCATCCATGACCAGTTGGTGCGACTTCCGGGCTTTGATGTTGGCAATGAATCCGACTCCGCAAGAGTCCTTTTCAAAGCTGGGGTGATACAGTCCGTGGGTTGGGGTCTCGTTCACTACAGGTCATGACATGATGAAATAGAAATTTACATTTCACAAATGGGTAATGACAGGAAGACGCCAGGAATTATTAAAAAAAACTCAAATGCTTACTAACAGTTATTAGCGGAAACGATTGTAACGGGGATCATTTGTCCAGGCTGGTGCCGGGCAAGATTCGGAGGAGCTAATATCACGCGCCTCATGAAACTACCGTGGTTCCGCTTGCAACAAGGGGATTAAAGACATCTTCCGGCAAGATTACCATTCCACCCATTATTCTGAACAGCGGAACCAGGGAGCACGTCCAACATCATCAATGCGTTCGGCATTTTTTCTGCATTTGCCAGCGACAGCGCTTTCTTTGAAGTAGTCAAGAACTAGGGTAGTTTTGGGGAGTCCTGACCATCTAAGGTGAAGGACCAAGATATGATTCATCAATACATTGAGTCCAACCAGGACCGCTTCCTGAAAGAGTTATTTGAATTGCTTCGCATACCCTCCGTCAGCGCTGACAGCAGACACAAAGGTGACGTGCGGAAGGCGGCAGAATTCGTCATGCAAAAATTGAAAGAAGCTGGCGCTGATAATGTAGCGCTGATGGAGACCAAGGGTCACCCTATTGTGTATGGGGAAAAGATGATTGACCCTCGGAAACCCACCGTGTTGGTGTATGGTCACTATGACGTACAGCCTCCCGACCCACTGGATCTTTGGAATTCACCCCCCTTTGAACCCACAGTTCGCGATGGCAAGATCTATGCGCGTGGAGCATGCGATGACAAAGGCCAAATGTATATGCACATCAAGGCCTTCGAGATCATGATGAAGCATAGCCTGATGAGTTGCAATGTGAAATTCATGATTGAAGGTGAGGAGGAGGTAGGTTCTGATAATTTAGGAACGTTCGTGAAAGAGAATAAGTCCAAGCTCAAGGCTGATGTAATTTTGATTTCTGACACGTCATTGATTTCATTGGACCAGCCTTCTATCACCGCCGGTTTGCGCGGACTTAGCTACATGGAGGTCGAAGTCACAGGCCCAAACCGCGATCTGCATTCTGGTGTATACGGTGGCGCCGTAGCCAATCCTGCAAACGTATTGAGTAAAATGATTGCATCCATGCACGACGATCAGGGACGTGTCGCCATTCCTGGTTTTTATGACAAGGTTGCAGAGTTGAGTTCGGCAGAAAGAAAGACCTTGAATGAAGCGCCCTTTGATTTAAACGAGTATAAGAAAGAACTGGGAATCGATGAAATATCCGGAGAGAAAGGTTACACCACACTAGAGCGAACCGGCACCAGGCCAACGCTCGATGTGAATGGAATCTGGGGTGGCTATATCGGTGAAGGGGCCAAGACGGTGTTGCCCGCCAATGCGCATGCAAAGATCTCGATGAGACTTGTGCCGAACCAGAACCCGCAGGAAATTACAGAGTTATTCACCAAACATTTTCTTTCCATTGCACCGAAATCGGTAAAAGTAAAAGTAATCGCGCATCATGGAGGTGAGCCAGCTGTAACACCCACGGACTCAAAAGCCTTCAAGGCCGCGATCCAGGCATTCCGGGAAGTGTGGGGGAAATCGCCCATACCTACCCGCGACGGTGGCAGTATTCCAATCGTGGCCCTTTTCAAAAAGGAACTCGGCCTGGACACTGTGTTGATGGGTTTTGGCCTGGATACAGATGCACTCCATTCTCCCAATGAGCACTATGGAATCAAAAACTTTCTCATTGGTATCGAAACCATCGTGGCTTTTCACAAGCATTTTGGAAAATCATAGTCGCGAATACGAGTTCAAATCTCCATTCATCCACACCATACCCGTATCATCACATTTTATTTCTCGAACGGGACCTGTTTTGATAGATTTCAAATCCATCAAAACCCAAACCTATGCTTCGTCAACTTTGTTTTGTCACCGCTATCTTCAGTATTTGGTTGACTGCAAATGCCCAACCAGAAGACGCGCTGAATCCAACGTGGCGCCAGTTTCATACGGCCACAGAGTCCAACGAATTGTTAAAGGCATGGAACAAGGCGTTCCCTAACCTGACGAAGCTTTACCCGATTGGACAGACGTTGAAAGGAAGCCCGCTCATGATGATGGAGATCACCAATAAACAAACTGGTGCAGCCGAAGACAAGCCCGCTTATTATTACGATGGGAATATTCATTCGAGTGAATTAACTGGAGCCGAAGTGGCCCTTCACTTCGCCTGGTATGTGCTTACCAATTACGACAAGAACTCACGGATCAAGAACCTTCTCGATTCCCGGACGCTATATGTGCGTCCAAAATTTAATCCTGATGGAGCCGATATCGCCCTGACAACTCCGAATGCATTGCGCAGTACGCCTCGTCCATACGATGAAGACATGGATGGCCTGTTGGATGAAGATCCGGGCAATGACCTGAATAAAGATGGCATCATTGCCGATATGCGGGTAAAGAACCCAACGGGCATGTGGAAGATCAGTGCGAAAGATGCCAGACTGATGGTGAAACGCGACGCGAATGAAACAGAGGGAACATTTTATGATGTCTACAATGAAGGAGTGGACGATGACGGAGATGGAAAATTCAATGAAGATGGTATTGGTGGCATCGATATGAATAGAAATTTCCCCAGGGAATGGGGCATGGAGTTTGAGCAAAATGGGGCCGGACCTTTTCCATTGTCAGAGCCTGAGACAAGGGCGACAGTGGAATTTATCAATTCCCACCGCAACATCACAGGATTATTTCATGGACATACCGCTGCCGGGTATTTGTTTCGGTTGCCGTCGACATCTTCCTGGGACAATTTTGGGATGGAAGATCAGGCGTTGATATTGGAATTGTCGGACATGTATGCCACGACGACAGGACAAAAAGTAGTGCCGAGCTACAGCAATCCCCGTCTTCACCGGCATGGTACTCTCATCAGTTGGGCGTATTGGGACTATGGCGTCGTAGGATTTGTTCCCGAATTCTGGGGCGCTTTTCAGGCGGATGCGAATAAAGATGGAAGGGTCTCCGATGAAGAGTTGATCAAATGGAACGATGAAAAACTTGAAGGTAAATATTATCTGAACTGGCAGCCCTTCACCCATCCTCAATTGGGTGCCGTTGAATTAGGTGGATGGAACAGTCGGTTTATTCGCCAGAACCCTCCTCCGGCATTTCTCAAGGGTGAGATTGAAATGTATGTCCCCTGGATGCTTTGGCTTGCAGAAACAAGTCCGCAGGTGGTGATCAGGGATGCATCGGTGAAGTTTGTTGAAAAAGGGAAGGTCGCGAAGGTAACAGTGATGGTGGAGAATAAAGGCTATCTCCCTACCAACATTACCAAGAGGTCTATCGAAGCCCAATTCGCTTCGCCTGTCAGGGCTGCCATAGAATTGTCGGATGCGGAGTTGTCTTCAGGCAATACCCGCACTGATCTTGGTCATCTTACTGGCAGGAGGGACAACGAACTTGCCACCTCAAGAAAGGAAGTCGAGTACATGATCAGGATCACCGGACCCAATCCCAAAGCCGTCATCACCATCATATCAGAAAAGGGAGGTACGGTGAAGAGAGAGTTGGACTTAAAGGGCAAGTGACTCGAGAGCTCTTATATCTTCTTTCAACCGTTCATCTCAATCGTTGGTGAACCAGAACTTTCATTTTAGAATCTTTCGCCATATCCCAGCATTATGATAAAACCATTTTCATTACTAACAACCTTCACCCTTGTAGTAAGCATCGGGTTCGGACAGGGTTTCAGCGACCAAAGCCGCATGGCAACTCGACTGAAAGCGCTGGAATCTGCAAACCCTTCCCTGACCAGGTTGCAATCCCTTGCCAAAACAGTGGGAGGCAAGGATGTCTGGGTTTTGGAGATCGGGGCTGGAGACAGGGTTAATCATTCCGGGATTGCCGTCATCGGTGGTGTGGAAGGCTCCCACCTGATGGGACAGGAACTGGCTATTGGCTTCGCTGAGAAACTCCTGGCCAATGCCCAAAATGACAGCATCAAAAATATCCTCAACACCACGGCATTTTACGTGTTTCCGAACATGAGTCCCGATGCGTCAGAGCAATACTTTGCTCAACCTAAATATGAGCGGAGTGCGAACGCAAATCCCACCGATGATGACCGTGATGGCAAGACCAATGAGGACCCTTTTGAAGACTTGAACAACGACGGATTAATTTCCTGGGTTATGGTAGAAGACCCGACAGGAAAATGGAAAACCCATCCTGCCGATAGCCGTATCATGGTGATGGCCAGCCTTGAAAAAGGAGAACGGGGAAAGTATATTCTTATTAGTGAAGGAACGGACAACGACAAAGACGGAAAATTCAACGAGGATGGGGATGGTGGGATTCACTTCAACAAGAGTCTGACCTTTGATCCTCCTTATTTTGTGCCTGGTGCAGGAGAACATCCTGTTTCAGAATTGGAAAACCGTGCCCTGTTGGATTATCTGTATGAACGTTTCAATGTGTTTGCGGTGATCTCATTTGGACCATCCAATAACCTGTCGGACCCCTGGAAATTTGATAAGCTTAAGAATGCCGGTCGTGTGCCCATGGGGATTCTGGAGAATGATGCCAGGCAAAACAAAATAGCAAGCGATCTATATAAGAAATATGTTACTCTTAAGGATGCGCCTGTTGGCCCAACGTCAAAAGGCGACTTATCGCAATGGGCCTACTTCCATTATGGACGTCAAAGTTTTAGCACCCCCGGTTGGTGGCCACCGAAATTTGAAATTCCAAAAGACACCGCCCAGGCGAAGAAGTACAAAACAAATGAGGACAAGAATACAGATGTCGATTTCTTACGCTGGGCTGAGAAAGAAAACCTGGATGTATTTACAGCATGGCAGAAATTCAATCACCCGGATTATCCCGGCAAGAACGCTGAAGTGGGTGGCTTCAAACCATTTGTAAAAACCAACCCACCCTTTAAGATGGTCGACAAACTGGTTGAGGAGCACACGAAATTTATAGTTTCATTGGCGGCCAAAAGGCCTGACATAGATTTGATCAATGTCAAAACGGAGCCACTTGAAAACGGTGTAAGCCGCATTACCCTGACGATTCAAAACAAGGGCCTTTTTCCCGCGCTCACGGAAATAGGGAAGAACAATATCTTCAACAAACTGGTGAAAATTAGCTTGACCTCGGCAAAGGACCAGTCCATTGTAAGTGGTAACAAGATTACCCTGTTACCCAACCTGGAAGCAGGCGAAACAAAAGAAATGAGTTGGTTGGTGAAAGGAAAAGGAAAACTCACCATCGAAGCGGGGGCTCCGCAAGCAGGAGTGAAGAAAATAGATATCAACCTTTAACCGGAGAGAACATGAGAACATTGACTAACATACTCTTCTTTCTTTTGTGCTCCACGACCATCCTCGCACAGGATGCGGGTGGTGTTTTCCGGGCTGCAGGTAGCCCGGAGAATCCGAAAGTTCCTATTTCCTGGAACCGTTACTACAACCATGCCGGGATCACGGACATCTGCAAGAAATTGTCGGCATCCTACCCTGATCTTGTTAAACTCAGCTCTATTGGAAAGAGCTTTCAGGGTCGTGAGATGTGGGTACTTACCGTTACCGATTTCACTAAGGGCAAGCCTGAAGAAAAACCAGGGTTTTATATTGATGGCAACATTCATTCCAATGAAATTCAGGGTACGGAGATGGCGTTGTATACCGCATGGTATTTAGTAGAAACTTTTAAAGATGTCTCCTTTGTCAAGGAGCTGCTGAATGACAAAGTCTTCTACATTGTCCCTACCATCAATCCCGATGCACGGGACCATTATATGAAGGAACCCAATTCGCCTAACAGCCCAAGGTCTGGAGTAATACCTGTGGACAACGATCGGGATGGGCTTGTTAACGAAGACGGCTTCAAAGACCTTGATGGTGATGGCAATATCACGCAGATGATCCGCAAAAATTCCAATGGGAGGTTTAAGAAGGACCCGAACGATCTGCGAAAACTTATGCAGGTGAAAGTGGATGAAGTGGGTGAGTACGAGATATTGGGATCTGAAGGAATTGACAATGATGGGGATGGCCGGGTGAGCGAAGATGGTACCGGCTATTATGACCCCAACCGCGACTGGGCCTGGAAATGGCAACCCAATTATATTCAGAACGGTGCGTATAAGTATCCATTCTCCCTGCCTGAAAACAGAAATGTGCGCGATTTCGTGATGGCCCATCCCAACATTGCAGGTGCTCAAAGTTTTCACAACTCAGGAGGCATGCTGCTTCGCGGCCCGGGGGCGGAAGAAGATATAGGGACCTATAATGCTGATGATGTCCGCATTTATGATGCCATTGGAAAAAAGGGAGAACAATTACTTCCCGGCTATCGCTACCTCGTGGTATACAAGGATCTTTATACTGCCTGGGGTGGAGAGTTAGATTGGTTTTATGGAGGAAGAGGAGCCTACACTTTTTCAAATGAATTATTCAACTCCTATCAATACTTTCATGTCAAAGGTGATGGCCAGGGTTTTGGCCAGAATGAAGCATATGATTTTGATAAATCGCTTTTGTTTGGTGATGCGGTGGTGAATTGGAAAGAATTTAACCATCCTCAATTCGGAAAAATAGAGATCGGCGGGCCAAAGAAAAATTTTACCCGGGCCGATCCAGGTTTCTTATTGGAAAGCGATGCGCATCGCAATATGGCGTTCTGCATCTACCATGCTTACAGTATGCCCAAATTGGAAATAGATGAAATTGCAGAGAGAGATCTTGGAGGCGGATTGACTGAAGTAACTGTCGTTGTGGCCAACAAGCGAATGATTCCCACGCATTCAAGCCAAGACTTAAAATATCGGATTGAGCGGGCTGACTACATCACGCTTGAAGGGGCAAAGGTTGTCGCTGGACTCATTGTGGAGAATCGCGACTTGAATCTTATCCGCGAACAGAAGAACAATCCAGCTCAAATGGAGGTTGAAAATATTCCAGGAATGGGGGCTGTCACCATTCGATGGATCATCAATGGAGGAAAGGGTTATTCAATCAAGGTGAATAGCAAAAAAGGAGGGGTGACGAGTAAATCTAAATAACGCGTTCTTATTCTTCCTGTTAAAAAAGCCCCGGTTGTCAATCGGGGCTTTTTGTTTGCTTTTCACATGAGATTGAGCAGATAAGAATTCCAGTCAAAAAATTGTTTTTGCTTGATTCCGCCGCCGCCGGCTTCTCCTTTCTTAAACTCCTCTTCGGACATCACCTTGATGGGCTCAAACAATTTGTCTGAAGTAAGTGTCGAATTGATCTTCTTCAATTTGTCATTCTTGAGTTGTTCAAATTTCACATCTGCTTTTTTCAACTCATCATCAAGGCTGCCCACGCGGTCGACCTGAGCTGCGCCGGGCTTCCCCGGGTAGCTGGTGACCTGACCATAAAGTTGTGAGATTTGTTCGGCAAGCTTCTCTTCGGTGTTGATATAAAAGTCTCCACCACGGAACACCAATGCATTGTTTTGATCCTCCACTTCTTTAATAAATGGATTAACCAGTTTACCCATTTTTGGATTTTTCTCCACGACTACTTTGGCCTGCTTTGCCATACCATCTTGTGCCGAATAGAGGTAAGCCAGATGTTCTGTTTGCTTGTACAAACGCATGGTTGTCTCTTGTTGAACCTTCCTGTCATCGGCGGTATACGGTGATTGATCGGGATACTTGAGTGTAAAGCTGGTCAGGTATTCCTCCTTGCCCTTGATGACTTTCACTTTGTATGTTCCTGCAGGAAGGTTGGGGCCGAAAAGTGTTCCAAACATAGCCTGTGGATTTTCTGATGGAGCAGCTTTAGGTTTTTCAAGGGTGGCCGTCATTTCCACCACATTAATCCCGGCGCTTTTTCCGGCAGGGAGTTCACGAATTAGCTGATCATTCTGATCATAGACTTCAATGGTCATCTTGCCGAAAGTATGACGCTTGTTCATGAAGTACACAATCTTTGCGACCGAGCTGGGATTCTCACCGGTGTAATTCCCGTCTCCACCAAACCAATTTCCGCCGGCACCCGGATCATTCAATACCGTTGGCCTTGTTTCAAAGAAGTGAATGGACTTTGCCATCACTTCCGGCGTGAGCTGTCGCAAGGGTGAAATGTCATCGATGATGATGAGTGCCCTTCCATGGGTAGCCAGCACTATGGCATCTTCCTTGGGATGAATAGCAATGTCATGCACAGCTACTTTGGGGACATTGTTTTCAAATCGCGACCATTTCTTGCCACCATCCACCGTGATGTACAATCCAAATTCAGTACCTGCATATAGCAGTGTTGGATTAACACGATCTTCACGGATCACCCACACATGGCCTTCAACTTCAGGGGTTACAATTGAAGTCCAGGTCTTGCCAAGATCGCTAGTCCTGTAGATGTATGGTTTCATGTCACCATTGCGGTGGTTGTCAAATGAAACATAGGCGACATTGCGATCAAAGTGACTTAAATCGATGGATGAGCACCAGTTTCCTGCAGGCAAACCCACAATGTTTTTTGTTGCGTTGACCCAGGTTCCACCCTGATTCTCCGTCACCTGAAGAAAGCCATCATCCGTTCCAGCCCAAACGACTTTGTCATCTTTAGGCGATTCAGCCGCATAATAGACAGTTGTATTATTTTCTGCAGAGGAATTGTCGATTGACAGACCGCCAGTGAGGCTTTGGCGCTGCCGTTTTGGATCGTTGCTGGTCAGGTCAGGAGAGATTCTCTTCCAGGTGTCGCCACGATCTTCAGACATAAACAGAAATTGCGAACCCGCATAGATTCTATCGGGTTTGTTCGGACTTTGAATGATGGGTGTATTCCAGTTGAACCGGAGTTTGGGACCGCCCTTCTCCGGGTAAGGTTGGATATCTTTAGAGATCCCGGTTTTCTTGTTGTAACGCCCCATATGTCCTCCCTGGGATTCAGCATAGACTATATCCTTGTCTGTAGGGTGGGGAGAAGACCAGAAACCGTCACCGCCATAGGTTACATTCCAGTCTTTGTTGGAGACGCCACCGGGTCTTTGGGAAGGGCCAAACCAGGAGCCGTTATCCTGTAATCCTCCATACACATTATAAGGAGTTTCATTGTCCAGAGCCACATGATAGAATTGACCCACGGGAAGGTTTCCCCACATCTTGAAAGTATATCCCTGATCAAGGGACTCATATACACCTCCATCGGTACCCAACAAAATATGGTTTGAGTTATGGGGATCAATCCAGGCGGCGTGCACATCTGAGTGAACGCTTTGAATGGGTCGGAATTTTTTTCCGCCATCGGTGCTGATGATGGGAGTGAATGCGCATTTGACAATGATGCTGTCATAATTTGGATCCACGGTTAACCGAGAGAAATAAAAAGGACGCACACCATTATTAAAGTCACTGTTCACAAGCTTCCAGTTCGCGCCGGCATCAACTGATTTATACATTCCTTTGACGTCTTTCGCCTCCACACTCGCATACAACACATTTGCTTTTGATGGAGCAGCGGCGATGCCGATTCGGCCCAAAGTAGTTTTAGGGAGACCATTGTGAATTTTATTCCAGGTCGCACCACCATCCGTACTTTTATACAATCCACTTGTTCCGGTGAAACCGGAATCAAAGAAATCCGGATATCTTCTATGACTCCACATGGCGGCGTACAGCACATCAGGATTCTTAGGATCAATTTCCAAATCTGCGCAACCCGTGTTTTCGTCGATGTACAGAATTTTATTCCAGGTCTTGCCACCATCTGTTGTCTTGAAAACACCACGTTCAGCATTCGCATTCCACAAGTGTCCCTGGGCAGCAACGAACACCACATCACCATTCTTCGGGTGGATGATGATATCGCTGATGTGTTCAGAGTCTTTTAGTCCCATGAATTGCCATGATGAACCGCCGTTAACGGATTTATACAATCCCGTACCTACGCCCACGCTGTTCCGCACCCAGGGCTCACCGGTACCCACCCATACCGTATCAGGATGGTTTTGATCCAGGGTTACTTTTCCGATGGACATAGTGTAATCATCAAAAATCGGTCGGAAGTTTGCACCGGCACTAACCGATTTCCATACACCACCACCCGCGGAGCCCACGTATATAATAGTCGGTTTCTTGTTTACAACTTCGATGTCGGCAATGCGACCACTCATAGTAGCCGGGCCGATATGGCGCGCACGAAGGCCACCCAAAAGTGCTTTTCCTGACATCTCTGTCTGTGCATAAGTGATTTGCACAAGGCACAGGCATGCCAATGTGCAGAGTAATTTGTTTTTCATAGCGATGTTATAAAAATGAAAAAAGAGACCGTTCCAGCAGTCTCTTTTATTATAATGAGTGTTCTATTTCTTTGGGAAGGCAAAGATGCTGTCATCCATAATATCATTGATTGTAATCTTTTGAATGGTAATCTTTGACGTTTGCCCGTTTACTTTTTGCTCAATTGAGAAAGGAAACATGAGTCCGCTAACATCCTGGTAGTCGCTCAGGTATGCCTTTACTTCCGTTCCTTTTTGAGGGCCAGACCGCACAAAGGATGCCTGCATAATGGGCACGAAATTTTCGGAATCAAAATAATGAATCTCGGTGATATCTTCTTTGGGATTGTTCTTATTGCGCACAAGTTTAATTTTATAACACTTCACGCCATCAACTTCTTCCGTGCCCTCAAGGGTAACTTCATGGCCTTTCTTTTTGTAGTCAATAAAGTCATCTTCAAATTCTTCGTCCTTAACATCTTTGGCCTGTTCGTCATCCAGTTTTACCGGGTCTTTTCCTCCCTGAAGCGGGTTGAGCATCCAGGCATCCTTTCCATCGTACACATTCAAAATGAGTTCCGTACCCTGAACGTTTACGACTGTTTTTTGCTTGTTGGGTGCCTTTTCATATATAGTCATCGGAAATTCCTGTCCCATGAAGGCCTTGCCTTCCATCGTTTTGGATTTCAAAGCTTTCCATTTGTCTAGCCCGCCTGTTGCAGTAAAATACTTAGCCAGAATTTCGTCTGCTGTTTGTGCCTGGGCGGCCACAAAACATATCAGCGCAAGGGCTGTCAACACGGATTTCAATTTCATATGATTGGATTTATTGGTTTTTTAGGATTTAGGGCATGAAGTTAAATAAAACGTTCCTTATTTCATCTCCACAGCCTTGTGACGAGTTTATACCATTGTTTGTTGCAATTCAGCACTTCAAAATTGCAAGGATTCCAAACTGTTGGTCAACGTTTTTGTGGTCGCTTGCGTTAACTTAGCGCCTTGTTAACCGTGAATAATGCGCATCAGCACTGTTTTGTTCTTGTTATTCGCAGGGTTTGCCACTTTCGGTCAAATCCTGGAGCCAGCGAAGTGGACTTATTCGGTTTCCAACCCGACTCCAAAAGTTGGTGATGAGATCGAATTAATATTCAAAGTGTCCATCGATAAGAACTGGTATCTCTACGCCAGTGAATTTCCTTGTGAAGATGGACCCACCCGGACATCCATCACTTTCAAGTCCGACCCCGGTTTTCAACTCCTTGGCAAACTGCGCGATATCAAACCGATTGACAAGCACGATCACGTCTTTGATTGTGATGTCAAAATCTTCAAGGTATTAGCCGAGTTTCGGCAGAAGATCAGGATTCTGAAAGCCAGTCCGGTTATCCATGGTGCGTATGAAGCACAGGTATGCACGGACGTTGACGGCCGTTGTGTTCCCTTCGGTGATGAATTTACTTTTGATGAAATTCATGTGCAGGGTGGAGGTACAGCCACGACAACGGAGCTCTTCAAACAGGACTCCAATCTTTCGGTCGTGCCGGGTTCCCAAAACCCAGTGACCGGCAACTCCCAACCCTTTCAGGGTCCTATCATGGATAAGACGATCCTCGAAGGTGCTCCCACCCTACAGGAGGAATCGTTTCTCGGTTATCTTGTATTTGCCTTCATCCTTGGCCTGGCGTCTCTAATAACACCATGTGTTTTTCCGATGGTGCCAATGACCGTAACGTTTTTCTTAAAAGACAATCAAACCAGGCGAGAGGGAATTCGAAAGGCAATTATCTTCGGGATCTCCATCATTGTTATTTACACCCTTGCAGGAACGCTCTTCGCCGTTCTTCTTGGCGCAGAAGGTCTTAATGCTTTGGCCACACATTGGGCGCCAAACCTTTTCATATTCATTATCTTCATTGTATTTGCCCTTTCTTTTTTCGGTCTTTTCGAAATCAATGCACCCAATAAGTTGGTCAACTCGGCGGATCGCCAGGCGGAGAAGGGAGGATTGATGGGGATTTTTTTTATGGCTGCTACGTTGGTGCTCGTTTCTTTTTCGTGCACAATTCCTATTGTAGGGAATGTGGTAGTTATGTCGGCTGGCGGGAAAATCATCAAACCGGTCCTGGCCATGTTTTCTTATTCGTTGGCCTTTTCAATTCCATTTACCCTCTTTGCGATATTTCCCGAATGGATAAAAAGCCTGCCCAAATCAGGTGGATGGCTAAACTCGGTTAAGGTGACTTTGGGTTTCCTGGAACTCGCCTTGTGCTGGAAATTTCTCAGTATCGCCGACCAGGCTTACCATTGGGGCCTGCTTGACCGTGATGTCAACATTGCTTTATGGATTGTCATCTTTGGACTCCTCGGCGTCTACTTCCTCGGGAAACTGAGGATGGCGGGAGATTCTCCAATTGAATCGGTAACAGTACCACGGCTACTTCTTGCTATCCCTACATTCGCATTTGTTGTGTACCTCATTCCAGGATTATGGGGCGCACCATTGAAGATGCTCGCTGGATACCTTCCTCCGACATCGACACTTGACTTTGATCTCGTGGCCATGACCCGCGGACTGAAGAGCACGGAAGTATGTGATGAGCCCATCTATGCGGACTACTTTCATTTGCCGCATGGGCTTAATGGTTACTTTGAGTATAAGCAGGCCCTTCAATGCGCCCGGCAACAAAACAAACCGCTGTTCATAGACTTCACCGGTCACGGTTGTACCAATTGTCGTGAGATGGAAGCGGTAGTGTGGAGTGAACCACAGGTGCTCGAGCGATTGCAAAATGATTTCGTGATCGTAGCGCTTTACGTGGATGACAAGACGGAGCTGCCCGAATCACTTTGGTACACCTCAGCCTATGACCATAAAGTGAAGAAGACCATTGGTAAACAGAACGCGGATCTTCAGATTAGGAACCTTGAAAACAATGCGCAACCATTCTATGTGTTGGTAGGAAGTGATGAACGCGTTCTAGCCTGGCCATATGGTTATGATCGCAGTCCCGAAAAATTTGTACAATTTCTGGAGCGCGGAAAAAAGAAATTCAATGCCCTTTATAAATAAGTGAAGGATTCATCCGTTGTCTCTAAGCCACCCGTTCCCTAACTTTCTGTAGCTTTGAATGGAATTGTGACCCTGAAAAAAGCATAATCGACTTTCATGAAGACCCGTGTTAAACTTATTGTTGGCGTAATCATTGCTTTCTCAGGGTTGATTGTCGGGTACATTCTATTGGATCCGCTTTCGGCCGGTTATTCCAGAAAAGGGGATTTTGCCAATGATACCGTCAAACGTATGGAAGATGAAGTCACCCAGCCAATTGTTCTCTATGGCATGGTGGTGAATGACCTTCATGTGGTGCGGGATGTGGTTAGACGAAACCAGCGGTTTACAGACCTCCTTCAGGGCTACTATGTACCACAGGGGGTCCTGCAACAAATGAGCCTATTGCCCCACGAGATATTTGATTTCAGAAAAATTTCTGCGAATAAAAATTATACTTTGATCGCTGACCACGATTCACTTAAATCCCTGCAGGCCCTTATTTATGAACCCAATTCAATTGACTACTATATCTTTCATCTAAAGGACTCCATGCTTGTGGAATTGGGTCACAGGAAAGTAATTGTCAGGGAAAAGGAGGTAGCTGGCGTAATTGGCTCAAGTCTTTTTGAAACGATTGAAAGAATGGGGATATCCCCGGAGCTGACCAACCGTTTTGTTGACATCTTCGCTTGGCAGATTGACTTTCAAAGACTGCAAAAAGGAGACCGCTTCAAGTTATTTTATGAGGAACAACAGGTGGAGGGACAGCCCATTGGAATTGGAAAAATCCTTGGAATTTATTTTGAACACTTTAATCATCCTTATTATGCCGTTCCCTTTGACCAGGGTGATGGAGTTGACTATTTTGATGAATCGGGCAACAGTCTGCGCAAGGCACTGCTTAAATATCCTATTGAATTCACCCGAATCAGTTCGCGCTACACCATGAAGCGGTTTCATCCTGTTGAAAAAATCTTCCGCCCACATTTAGGAACCGACTTCGCTGCACCCATGAATACACCCATCCGCACCGTGGGCGATGGCATCGTGGAGGAAGCACAATACAAAGGCAATAATGGTAACTATGTAAAGGTCCGTCACAACGGTATCTACACAACGCAATACCTGCACATGTCCAAAATTGCATCCGGAATGAGACCTGGTGTAAAGGTAAAACAGGGCGAAACAATAGGGTATGTGGGCAGCACAGGTCTCTCGACCGGGCCACATTTGTGTTATCGTTTTTGGCGCAATGGTGTTCAGGTAGATGCCCTCCAGGTGGAATTGCCCCCGTCTCAACCGGTGAAGCAGGAATTCATTCCCATGTTTGAGGAAGCCAAATTGCGTGTCACCAGAAGGCTGGACCTGATTGCCTTGCCTGAACCTCCCATGGTGGTTGCCTCAGGCAATTAAGGTGTATTTATTGCTATACTTCATTTAATTTACCAGTGTTTTCTACAATAGAGTGGCAGCGGAGATGAGGACATTGCTATTTGCTTCATTGATTCTATTCAGCATCCCTAGTCATGCCCAAAAGGTTGCCGTGGTAATGAGCGGAGGCGCAGCAAAAGGCATTGCACACATCGGTGTGCTGAAAGCTCTGGAGGAGAATGAAATTCCCATTGACTATGTGGTGGGAACTTCAATGGGAGGCATCATCGCGGGATGCTATGCGGCAGGAATGAGCCCGGAAGAAATAGAAGACACCATGCTCAGGGACAACCTTCTTCGCTGGATCAATGGGCAGTTGGAGGACGGATACAATTACTACTACAATAAGAATGACATCCATCCTTCATTCGTAAGGCTTAATCTTTCTCTTGACTCCACCCACAATTTTAATTTCAATACCAGTATTGCCAATGATCTCTCTCTGAACTTTGCCATGGCGGAAAGAATGGCACAACCTTCGGCCATTGCCAATGGTAACTTTGACAGTCTCTTTGTACCCTTGCGGGTTGTGGCGGCAGAAATTTTTACGCAACATGAAGTTATTCTGAAGGGTGGTCAGCTGGCTGATGCCCTTCGGGCTACACAAACTGTCCCGTTTTTTTACGATCCAATTCGTGTCGATGGTAAATACCTGTTTGATGGTGGCGTGTACAACAATTTTCCAGTAGATGTCGCCCAAAAGGAATTCAGTCCTGACGTCATAATCGGCAGCAATGTGTCGAGCAAGATTTATGATGAGTATCCAAAGGATGAAGACGACAAGCTTATATCGCGTTCCCTTCTCTACTTGTTGTTGGATAAATCCGACCCTCAGGATGTGCCTGCTTCGGGCGTGTATATTCAACCTAACCTGAAAAACTTCACGGGCTTTGACTTTGCCAGAGCCAAGGCCCTCATCGACAGCGGCTATGCCCAAACAATGAGGATGATGCCGGAGATAAAGGCCAAGATCGCTGCACGCCGCACCTGCGAAGAGGTGGCTACAACCCGGAACCACTTTAATAACCGTACCAGCGCTTTGCTGGTGGACCGCATCACCATGACCGGTTTTTCCAACAACCAGCAGCGGTATATCAACCGGTTCTTTAATAGTGGGAAAAGACCTTTGTACCTCAATGACGTAAAATCCGGATATTATCGCCTGGTGTCGGAGAACTATTTTAAAAATGTATACCCTAGTTTTTCTTTCAACCATTCCAACAGTCGGTTTAGCTTTCAACTCGCCCGACGACCCAGTAATAATTTTCAGGTAGACTTTGGAGGTGTTATTGCGACAAGAAACATTAGCAACATTTTTCTTGGGTTGAATTATTACTACTTTAATCGCATTCTCACCCACGCCAGCGCGAACTTCTCTACCGGCAGTTTTTACAAATCCGGGCAACTGAAGGCCCGATTGGACTTTCCGGGATTTGGTCAATTCTATATAGAACCTGAAGCGACATTTAACAGTTGGGATTACGTAGAAGGCGGAGACATTATTGTTAAGAAGTCCAACTCGACCATCCTGAATCGAATTGACCGAAAACTCGGTGTGAGCGTGGGGATTCCAGTCGGGAGACAATTCAAGGCCTCATTCGAGTCGGCGTACATCAGCAACAACGATAATTACATTGATCAGGATGTGCTTGTTTCAACCGACACCCTTGACGAACTAATTCTGACGGGGGGAAGATATGGGTTCCACCTTTCCACCAATACCCTCAATCGAAAGCAATATGCTTCTGAAGGTAAGGCATACTACTTTGCAGTGGATTATTTCAACCTGGATGAAAACCTGAACCCTGGAACCACCTCTACGCTGAGAAGTACCAAAGTGGAGGAGAATCAGCGGTCCTGGTTTCGTGGCACAATGATCCTTGAACAATATTTCAGGAAAGGCATCTACAGTTCCGGGTATTACTTTCATACAGTCCTTTCCAATCAACCTCTCTTTGCCAACTACTATGGCACCATCATTAATGCTCCCGGTTTTTTCCCGCTTCAGGACAGCAGAACCATGATGCTCCCGAATTTCCGGGCATTTAACTTTGTGGCGGGAGGATGGCGTAACGTTTTTTCGGTACGGAAAAACCTTGATTTCCGGCTTGAAGGATACCTTTTCAAACCCCTTCAGGCCATTGTGCAGGGTGTTAATCAGGAACCTGCGTTTACCGACGAGATTACCAAGTTCTACTTCGCGGGTACTGCCGGGCTTGTCCTGCACTCCACCGTAGGCCCTATCAGTCTTAGCGTCAATTATTATGACGACAAGAAAAATCAGCTGGGCGTACTTCTCCATATTGGCTTCTTGTTGTTCAATAAGACTTCAATGGAGTAAAATAGGCTATATTTGGCCCCAATTTTAAAATAGTTGGGTTCTTCGATGGAAGTTATCCTATTTAAAATTTTAATTAAGTTTAGCCTTTGATTCTTACCTCAACGATCACGCACTCATGAAGAGATATATACCCCTTCTCATGGCATTCATCTTTGCCGGTTATCAGGCAAACAGCCAGGTTGTACAATGGGCATCTAAAGTCATCGGCTTTTCAACCGAACTAACCCCCGTACAATATTCTGCCGAACAGGCATTGGGAAAGCCAAATGTGCTGAGTAAAGGTCAGTTGACCGGAGGGCAGAATCCGAATGCCTGGACACCAGATAAGCCCAAGCGTCAGGAGTTTTTGAAACTTGGGTATGCAAACCCCATGCAAATCCAGCAAATTGCCATTGCGGAATCCCATAATCCAAGCGCACTTTTCAAAGTGTATGTGTATGATGAAAAAGGTACAGAGCATTTAATACGGAGTTTTAACCCGAGCCCAGTTCCATTGAAGGGCAGAATGCTTAATGTGGTGTTTGAAAAGACACCATATAAGGTGGCCGCCGTTAAGCTGGAATTTGATGGTGAAGCCCTTGCTGATTATTTCTCCATAGATGCAGTTGCTATCTCTGATACAGGCATTCCCATTATTGCCGATATATCCATCCCCGAGATGCTTAGCAAAGGGCTGGATGTTGAACAACTGGACAAAAACGTGAACAGCGAATATAGCGAAATGAACCCTTTGCTTTCTCCTGATGGAAAGATGCTTTACTTTTCAAGAAAGAATCATCCTGACAATATGGGTGGTGTTACCGACAAGGAAGATATATGGTATTCCGAGTTGGGCCCGGATGGCAAATGGGGCTTGGCAAAGAACATGGGACCACAATTCAATAACTCAGGACCAAATTTTGTCAATGCCGTTGCCTCTACTCCGGATGGTCAATCCGTATTGATATTGGGAAACAAGTATTTACCTAATGGCAAGATGCTGGCGGGCGTGTCAATGAGTACCAACATGAATGGAAATTGGACCAAGCCCATGGCACTCAATATCGAAAACGATTATAATTATAACGAGAAAGCAAACTACTTCCTTGCCAATTCAAGAAAGACATTGCTGATGTCCATTGAGCGTGAAGACTCCAGGGGCGGTCGTGATCTGTACGTTAGTTTTCAAAAGAATGACAGCACTTGGAAGGAACCACTTAACCTTGGGAGTATCATCAATACCGCCAATGAAGAATCAGCACCCTTCCTTGCCTCGGACGATAAGACCCTGTACTTCTCTTCCAACGGATTCAGCGGATACGGTGGCGCAGATGTGTACATGTCGAAGCGACTCGATGACACCTGGACCAACTGGTCTGAACCTCAAAACATGGGACCGGACATTAATTCGAAGCAGGACGATCTCTTCTTCAATGTTCCGTCCACCAGCGAATTTGCTTACTACTCAAGGGGCATTACGGATGACAACAGTGACATCTTCAGGGTAAAATTGCCCATCTACAAGAGTCCTGAGCCAGTCGTAATTGTACGCGGAAAACTCATCGATAGCAAAACAGGATTACCGATCGGATCTAAAATCATCTATGAACGTCTGCCTGATGGAAAAGAAGTTGGGGTAACAAACTCCAATCCCCAGACCGGTGAATATGAAATTCATTTGCCGGGTGGTCAGAATTATGGTGTACGCGCACAGGCAGAGGGTCATCTGTCGGAGAATCAAAACCTCGATCTGACCAACGTGACCAAGGACGGCGCCGTTGAGATCAGGGACATCAGGCTGGCACCCATCGAGGTTACTCCCATCGAGCCTAACGCTACGGTGACACTCAATAACATCTTCTTCGATTTCAACAAGGCAGTGCTGAAACCCGCTTCATATCCGGAGTTAAACCGACTGGTTGATCTGATGAAGGAGAGAGGCACAATGACTGTGGAGATTGCCGGTCATACGGATGCCACTGGTCCTGCGGAGTATAATATGATGTTGTCGGAATGGAGAGCAAAGGCAGTTACGAAATACCTGAATCAAAAGGGTGTTCAGGCGGATCGCATCACTACAGTTTTCTTTGGAGAAACGAAACCCATTGAATCAAATGACACGAAGGAAGGCCGCACGAAAAACAGACGTGTAGAGTTCAAGATCATAAAACTGTAGAATCGATGAAAAAAATTATCGTACTACTTCTTTTTGGTGTGCTATTCCCAATGGCGTTGAAGGCGCAGGAGACGCCGGTCTATGCAGAAGGTAAAATCTATAATCGGGATACCAAAGAACCCATTACGGCGAAGATTTCATATCAAAGTGAACCCTATGGTAATTTTGTGGGCACGATGAGTGGTGATAGCTTTTCTATTCCGCTGTATGACAACGAGAAATATTCTATAACCATAGAAGCACCCGGCTTTGCCCATGCAAAATACTTGCTGGACCCCGCAGCTGCCAATGGTGACAGAAAAGTAATTCAGAATGTTGAACTGGTACTGCCAGTCTCTGCCTCAACAGCGGCGGAAACAGCGCACACCGTCGGGAAAGTGATGCGACTGGACGCGCTTATTTTCCAGCAACGATCCTCCATTATTAGTCCCCAGTCGTATCCTGAATTGAACAATGTTGCCCAAATGCTGCACACAAATCCCAAAATGGTCATACAGCTGGAAGGACACACAGATACCCGTGGCGATGCCAAGATGAATCTCAAGCTTTCCCAGGAACGGGTAGATGCCGTTCGCGATTACCTGATCCAAAAGGGAGTTGAGAAAAACAAGGTAAAGACAAAAGCTTACGGAGGCACAATGCCACTTAGCATGGAGAGTACCGAAGAAGCACACAAACTGAACAGAAGGGTAGAAGCGAGAATTCTGGAGAACTAATTCGAGGCGATGGTCTTGGATTCCAGGACAGAAAAATTCCTAAGCCTAAGCACGCAATCGGACTTCACTTTCTCATTGAGAGAACTTTCCAAAATACTTTGAATAAGAATTGGTCCAAACTCATTGCATCGCCTTGAGGGGTATAGCCTATGAGACTTTTCCAGCAGCACTGAACTTGATACCCAGTCATGCTGGTTGAAAGCTTTAACGGACTGATTGTAATACAACAGCCCAACCAGATTGGCTGAGGAGATTTGCTGACACAGATTGAATGAATACCGGTAATAAAATTTGTTGACACTGGTTTCGCGGATATCACTTTCCTGATAGGTTTTCATGCGCTCCAGGATGGCGTCTTCTCCTGAAACAAAACCACCGAAACGGTCGGTTGTCTCCAGCAGTATTCTTCCTTTGGAGGTTTGAACCACAAGGAAGATGTGATAATTTGTTTCTACGACCTCATAGCGAAAGTGCAGTCCATCCAGGAGGTGGCTGAAAAGCGCTGTAGCTGTCAGGCAATCATACTCACCGGCAGAAAATATCCTGTCAAACTCTGAATACGCTACATATTTTCTTAGAAAATCCCTATGGACTCTCCGGAAAGTCTTGCGAAGTATGGTAATGTCCGAATGCCGGGAAGTTGCCAACGGAGCGAGATACGCTTCCAGTTTTTGATGAACTATCATCTTCTTTGCATTCGGCGCTTGAGTAGTCGCAAGAAATGCATCAAGATCTGCCTGGCCATAGCTTGCAAGGCTGATCAATGACAGTACAGCGAGAAGTGAAGACGTTTTCACCGAATGGGTAACATATCAATAACAAAATTAACGTACAGGTAACATTAATCAAATATTGGTAACATTAAGATAACATTGGGCTGGCTCACGGCAAACGCCTATTTTTAGGCTTGACCCCAAAAAACATGGATACGACGGTTGAAAACGCTATCCGGCCGCACCTGGAGCAGGTATTTGAAAGGCAAAGAAAAAGGAGCCTGGAACTTCGCCACGATACAATAGTGGATAGATTGAATAGACTGCGGAAGCTTGAATCCTGGATTCAAGCTCATCGGGAAAGAATAAAAGAGGCCGTCCACAAGGATTTTATGAAGCCGCTGTTGGAGGTGGACACTTCAGAAATCTATCCGGTACTTACCGAACTCAGGCACACGATTGATCACCTCGACCAATGGATGAGACCAAAAAAGATAGACGCAACTTTGGCATACGTCGGTACAAGGTCGGAGATACAGTATGAACCAAAAGGTGTTTGCCTGATTATCGCTCCCTGGAATTTTCCATTTAACCTCTGCCTTGGGCCTTTGGTTTCCTGTATCGCAGCCGGGAACACAGCAGTCATCAAGCCTTCGGAACTAACACCAAATACATCGCGGTTCCTGAAAGTGATGATGGGTGAAATTTTTGAGCAGGAATTGGTTGCCGTCGTGGAGGGAGCCGCTGATATCTCACAAGCGCTGCTTGATTTTCCGTTTGACCACATCTTTTTTACGGGGAGTCCGGCTGTCGGAAAATTAGTGATGAAAGCTGCGTCCCGGCACCTCTCTTCAGTTACCCTTGAGCTGGGAGGAAAATCACCCACCATCATTGATTCGAGCGCCAACCTCAACGACGCAGCAAAGCGCATTGCTTTCGGAAAATTCTTGAACAATGGTCAAACTTGCATCGCGCCAGACTATGTGTTGATAGAAGAATCTGTTAAAGAAGAGTTTGTCAACAAACTAAGGCGTGAAATTCAAAACATGTTTGGTGATGGAAATGAAATAAATGAACAATCCACTTCATATGCGAGGATCGTTAATGCAAAACATTTTCACCGCGTCAATGATTTGCTGAAAGATGCTATTGAGCGAGGAGTGAAGGTGGAGCAGCTTGGCCCAATCAACCCCGAAACAAATTTCATGGCACCTGTCATTCTCGTGGATGCCCCTTCCAATTCAAAGGTAATGGAGGAGGAGATTTTTGGTCCGCTCTTACCCGTGGTGTCTTTTGTCAAGCGGGATAGAGTCCTTGAACATATCAACCAAAGGCCAAAGCCGCTGGCCATGTATATTTTTACCAAGCGCAGACCCTTCATCGAATATATCTTACAAAACACTTCTGCAGGAGGAGTGTGCATCAATGAGTGCGTTCTGCAATTCACGCATCCAAATCTGCCTTTTGGAGGGGTCAACAACAGCGGCATAGGTAAATCGCACGGCTATCACGGTTTCCTCGCTTTTTCCAATGAAAAGCCTGTTTTGCGCCAGAAGAGCGGATGGTCCGGCCCGTATTTGTTACATCCCCCTTACAGTTCGAAAATGAAAAGAATAGTTGATGTCCTCCTGAGGTGGTTCTAGCGGAAACATCGTCAATATGAATAACCCTGAGGCAGATTCTTCTGATAAGGATTTGTAATTTTGTCCCTCCTACCAACCCCTGGCGATTATGAAAATTGTGAAGAAAGCCCTCATCGGTCTTGCGGCCTTAATTATAGCGCTCCTGGCAGCGGCCTTTGTGTTGCCAATTGTATTCAAGAACGACATCAAGAAAGCCCTCGACAAAGCCATTGCGAA
>JANYHW010000014.1 GCA_025358885.1 Cytophagales bacterium
GGGGTGATCGTCCCGGATACCAGCCGGGATATATGCTCTTGAAAGACACCAAGCCATTGGGATTGGTAACTTGCCTACCTCTTAGAAAGTGTTCCGACTGATGGTCCGCTGCCTGCATCATCCCCCCGCCACCGGGCGGTCGACGTCCCCGTGGGCCACCAGGTACGCCCTCAGGAGGCCTTGTGCCGGGGGCGGGCATCTTCATGTCGCCACCACCGTATTCGGAATATTCTCCTTTAGAATCGCAATGCCAAATGTCGATGATCGCGTTTTGCAGTGCCTTGCAGTTATTTCCGGTGTCATACAATCCGATGTTGATTATCAGTGATGTCCCCACCCGATCAGAAATGATGTTTTGAGCCACCAGATCCGAAGGCTTGTGGGTGGGAAAGGGTCCATCTGTCTCCTCTGGAGTCTCCGTACAGTTTTTAGCTGCACGAGGTGTAAGTTGAGGCGAATTTCCAAGCAGTGAAAAAGACACGCTGGCGAGGGAGATTCTCTTAATGAAGTCCTTCCTTTGCATGACTTGTTTGAGTTGATCGGCGAATACTTGGGTTAGACAACCGGGTTAATGATTTCATTCCCGCCGACAATTTTTATTTTTAACTTTCCAGCTTGGATTTCCGTGCATCCCCGAGTTTGGCAGGTTGATCTACACTTCGGATATGTTTTCTGGTAAAGCAGTAATTTTGCCCTTTATGACTGAATCTTTCCAGTCGATTCTTAAAAGCCGCATACTCTTTCATGTAGCGGGATGGATTATTTTTCTCATAGCGCCTCTTTTACTTTCGCCTGCGCGCGAGTTCAGTACTATCCTCAGCGACCCGGCCAATCTCCAGTCCATTGTCATCAGAAATGTATTGCTGATGGTGTTGTTCTATTTCAATCTATTATATCTTACTCCTGTCGTGTTGAAGAGCAAGGGCGTGGGGATATTCCTGATGATATTGATAGCTAGTGTCGTTGTGGTAGGTTTGCTGAACTGGCAAGTACACCACCTCTTGTCCGATCCTTTCGGACCGGAGTTCAGACGTCCACCGCCTCCCAATTTCAATTTTGATCCAAGAGGACCACGACCAATTATGTTGGCCGGCCCACTCTTCTCAAGTTTCCTGATTGCAGCCATGGTGGCCAGCATCAGCACCAGCATCGTACTATGGAATGACTGGGTGAAGACCAAGGTGGATGAGCAAGAGCGCGCGTTTCAGAAAGTAGCTTCTGAACTTGCTGTCTTAAAGCTTCAGATCAGCCCGCATTTCCTCTTCAATACATTGAATAATATCCGATGGCTGGTGCGTTCTAAATCCGACAGGGCTGAAGAAGCCATTATCAAGCTCTCGCAATTGCTTAGGTATATCCTGTATCAAACGGATCAGGAGAAAATAGCCCTGGAAAAGGAAATCGAAAACCTGAAAGACTATATCAGCCTGCAACAGATGAGGCTGTCGGGACATGAACGCCTCTCCTTGTCTTTTAAGGGTGATCCATCGGGCAGGCAAATTGTACCCTTGTTGTTCATTCCCCTGGTCGAAAATGTCTATAAGTATGGAGATTTCGGCGAGACAATTGTCAATCAGATTCACATGGCTATCGAGGAGGGGCAGCTGTTCTTCACGACAGAAAACCTGGTCCTGAAATCTGTGATGGCGACTGATAAAACCGAAAGCGGGATCGGGCTGAGTAATGTAAAAAAAAGACTCTTGTTGCACTACCCGGACAAACACCGTCTCGACTATTTCGAAAAAGAGGGTATATTCAAACTCAAGCTTCAGCTTTTTCTCGATTGATATCCACCTGACTTCTCATGCAACCCAATTCACCGACACCATCGCGTTTGCGTTGCATCGCCGTCGACGATGAACCTTTTGCATTGCAACTGATCAGCGATGATATCAGTAAGCTTCCATTTCTTGACCTGGCCGGGGCTTGTCTGTCGACTGAAGAGGCCATTGAAATATTGAGCAAGACCCGCATCGACCTGATGTTCCCCGATATCCAAATGCCCAAAATTACTGGTACGCAATTCCTTAGGGCATTGAACGCGCCTCCCATGGTAATTTTCACTACTGCTTTTGAGCAGTATGCTGTGGAGGGATTTGAGTTGGATATAGTCGATTATCTCATGAAGCCCATTCCCTTTGATCGCTTCCAAAAGGCGGCCACGAAGGCATACGAACGATTTAAGTTAATGCAATTCTCTCTGTCGGCACCTGAGGCCGATAGTTTCTTTTTCGTTAGAGCCGAATACAAGGAGATCAAGATACATTTCAATGACGTACTCTACGTGGAGGGATTGAAAGACTATGTCAAGATTTTCCTTGCCTCCCAGCCCAGGCCGGTGCTGACCCGAATGAACCTGAAAGCCATCGAGTCCAAATTGCCATCCCGAATGTTTTGCAGGATTCACAACTCCTTTATAGTTCCATTTGCAAAAATCAAGGCGTTTCAGCGTTCCCAGGTCTTCATTGGCGCTACGAGCATCCCTGTGGGCGATAAGTATGCCGCCGAATTCAGGAAGAAATATGGATCCGAAAGTTGATCCGTCTACAGATTAGCCCCATCAATCGACACACTTCGCAATTGCCAGCATTTTTGGCTGATTTGTTCCGTGATGCTATTAACACAATCAAAAATGTGAAGACGTATGAAATACACAACAACAAGTAGTCTTTTCGTCACCGGAATGTTGGCATTGTCATTGGTCGGTTGCAGTACCAACACGGAGGTAACCTCCAACAGCACGACTACATTGACCGATGTAGCGCAAACCTCAGGGCAATTGGCCAGCGGATCAAGCTTTAGCATCAGCGGAAGTTCCTCTTCAACAACAGGAGGATCGCTCACTGCACCACAAGGCGGAGGGCCTGGAGGAGGATCACATCAAGGACCCGGTGGACGGGATGGTCTCCTGGATGGCACTAGCCTATTGGCACCCACCGATGAGTTGCTTGCGATCATTGATGCTGAAAGCGCCGGCGATTTCCGCGGCCTGCGCATGCATGAAATGGGTGGTGCGACGGTGACAAATTACGATGCTGCAGGAAATGTTATTTCGATGCCTGCACCTGAACAGAATTCCGGCGGTCCTGAAGAATGCAGTTTCAGTGGGAAACAATTTC
>JANYHW010000046.1 GCA_025358885.1 Cytophagales bacterium
TTGCCGACCAGGATGATATCTGGCATCCGGAAAAAATCGACATTATGAGAAACGAATTAAGTTCCGTTGACCTCGTTGTGTGTGATTGTCGACTGATGGATCACCAGTTGAAAACAATTGCCCCATCCTTCTTTGCCCTCAACCGGCCCAGAACAGGCTTGCTCAAGAACCTGATAAAAAGCTCATACATGGGTTGTTGCATGGCTTTCCGAAGGTCGATATTGGATAAGGCCCTGCCGTTTCCAAATTCAATACTCATACACGATCAGTGGATTGGTCTAGTTGCCGAAAGATATTTCAGAACTGCTTTTCTTCCACATGTCCTTGTTGATCACAGGAGACATTGCCGCAATTATTCATCCACAGGGGGACAAAGCAAATATTCATTGTCGCAGAAATTAAGAAACCGATTACAGCTTACTAAAAACTTATTACTTAGCTGATGGAAAAAATTACGGCATCTCTGGTTATTTATAACAATGATATCATTACTGTTCAGAAAGCTGCTCAAAGCTTCTTGAGTTGCTCCCTATCCGGAACCTTATATATTGTGGATAACTCTGTGACAGACAGGGCCAGGGAGTTTTTTGACTTTCCAAATGTGGTTTATCTTTTTTCCGGCTCTAACCTAGGATATGGCAAGGCGCATAATCTGGCGCTGAGCAAAGTGCTTAAAACCTCCCAATATCACCTGGTCCTGAATCCGGATGTCTACTTTAAACCCCAGGTACTGGAGGATTTATTCAGTTTTATGGAGCAACACCCTTCTGCAGGTCTAGCTATGCCCAAGGTACTTTATCCTAATGGAGCTCTTCAGCCTTTGTGCAAATTGCTTCCCACGCCATTGAACCTGGCTACCCGGAGGTTTCTGCCCTTCAACAACGGCTTTTTTCGGAGAATCAATGAAAACTATGAAATGAAATTCAGTGAGTATAGCAAAGTAATGAATGTTCCGTTTTTGTCCGGTTGCTTTATGTTTCTACGCACTGCAGCGTTACAAGAGACCGGGCTCTTTGATGAACGATTCTTTTTGTACGCAGAAGATACTGACCTCTCCAGAAGGATCCACAAGCATTACAAAACCTTGTTCTTCCCCTCGGCTCAAATCTACCATATCCATGCCCGTGGTTCTTACAAAGACCTGATGCTGACATGGTACAATCTGAGAAGTGCCATTCAATATTTTAATAAGTGGGGTTGGTTCATCGATAAAGACCGGAGTGCCGTCAACCGCAATGCCCGAGAGCAATTCCCAATGACGGAAACTTATGAATCAGTCATTTTGCAGCCTTCTCTATCGCAACAGCCCGTCAATGAATAGTCTCATGCACGATAAACTCTATATCGCCGCCTTGTGGCTTTGTATTATCACATTACCATGGACAATTCCATTGAACAGCGGGGCCATCATCCTCCTGGGCCTGATATGGCTGGCTGAAGCTGCCCCCCGGGAACAATGGCACAGACTTAAACAAGCCACCTGGGTTATTCCTTTTGTCTTATTCTTCACAATGAACATTATCGGATTGCTCTATTCCCATGATTACAAGACCGGAGCCTTTGAACTTGAAAAGAAATTATCCTTTCTCATTATTCCTGTAATTGCGGCCAGCGGACGTATTCTAATGAAGTCCACCATCCACTTACTGCAAAAGAGTTTCGTGTACTCCTGTTTGGTCATTGTCCTGATGAGCCTGGTGATGTCTGCCATGACCGTGCTCAGTCATCCCGATTTCCTCCCTCAAAATTTTGATCTGAAGACTAGCCAGTTATTTCATCAGCTCAATCCAGACGTTTCACCCTGGTGGGAATATTTCTCTTACATTCAGGTGGGAGAATGGATTGATATTCATCCAGCCTATTTTTCCATGTACCTGGTTTTTTGTATCACAATACTTGTTCAGGAAATGCTCAAGGAAATGAAGGCAAACTATTGGAGTTTTGCTATAATAGCGCATCTGCTCATTTTCATAGTTCTGCTCTCCTCGAGAATGGCCATTCTAAGTTTACCCATAGTTATGATCTATTTGCTGTACCATCATTCAGGAAAGCAATACGGGCGTTATATTGTTGTTTCAACTCTCTTTGTCATATCGTTGGGCGTTTTGGTTTGGGTGAACCCTGTCTCGCGCTATCGCATTATTCAAGAGCCCCTGTTGACCTCCATACACATAGACAGGGATAAGACCGAATGGAATTCAGTAAGCCTGAGATTGCTTGAATGGAAGGGATGCCTTCATGTGCTCCGGGGCTCCTGGCTTCTTGGCTGCGGCACCGGTGATGCGCAAGCTGAATTGCAGAAGTATTACGTGAACTATAGTCCGAGCAGCGCAGGTTTGACGTACAACGCCCACAACCAGTACCTTCAGACAACCATCGAATTGGGTATCATAGGGTTTGCCTTACTCATGTTTTGCTTTATTCCCTCTATGGCTTCAGCCCTCCAACAAAATCCAGTGCAGACAGTTTTTATCATGCTTTTTTGTATGATGTGTCTGACAGAGAGCATGCTGGCCAGACAAAAGGGAATTGTTTACTTCGTCCTGTTTCAATCCATGTTCCTGAGATCGGCCGCTAAACTATGATGCCTTTAAGACACAATTTGTCTATCAATGAACAGGAAAGGAGCATCCTGCGAACCCTTATGTATTTCGATATATTCCATTATCCTTTGAATGAAAGTGAAATTTTGAGATTTTCACCCGCTCTCATAGATGCCAATTGGCAAGAGTCCCTTGCGGGCTTGTGCGACCTCAAACTCGTTTTTCATATCGAAGAGTTTTATTGTCTCCATCAAAATGCCATGCTGATTGACCGCAGAAAAGCCGGAAACCTTATGGCGCAGAAAAAACTAAAGACCGCGAGAAGATTTTCCAACTGGATGTCACTGCTGCCATTCGTGCGGTCTATTATGCTTTCCGGATCCATCTCCAAAGGGTATATGGATCCTTATAGTGATATTGACTATTTCATCATTACGGCCACGGGGCGCCTGTGGATCGTTCGAACCACCATGGCTATTATCAGGAGGATATTCTTAGTCAACTCCCATAAATACTTTTGTACGAATTATTTTGTTGATGAAACACATACAGAGATTACGGAGAAGAATATTTTCACTGCTGTGGAAACATTAACGCTTTTACCCATGTTTGGCGAGAGATTGATCTGCCAATTTCGGTTTTCCAATCAGTGGTGTCTTCATTTTCTACCCAATGGCCTCGCCCATCATGAACCAGTGAAAGATCATAATAATCTTCTCAAGCGGATGGGAGAAAGAATGCTGCCATCAGGCTGGTGGGATGGGCTTGATATTTGGTTGATGAAAAAGTCCATGGCGTATTGGAAGTCCCGCTATCATCACATTCTTGACGACCATGACTTTTCAATTGCCTTTCAAACTACACGTCATGTGTCGCGAAGCCATCCCGAATTTTATCAAAAGAAAGTACTTCTGCGATACGAGGAAAAATTAAATGCTTTTGAGATTAACAAAGGAGTGAGTCTCCAGATATGAACAAAGTTCTCATCTCCAATTCATATTTCTACCGGCTTGACAGGAAGCAATGGAAATTCAAACAACCCTATCCTCCCCTGGCCTCTCTTCAGGCGGCGGCTGTCGTTCGTAAGGCTGGTTACATCACGGATTTTACAGACGTGAGCCTATTCTATTCACCGGCTGAAATTGAAAGGTCTCTCAGGCATGAAAATCCCGAGTACTTTGTCATATACGACGATGGATTCAACTATCTTACCAAGATGTGTCTCACGGTCATGCGGGAAGCCGCATTCCAAATGACCTCCCTGGCAAAAGATCATGGTTGCATTGTTATCATCAACAGCTCTGATTCAACTGATCACTGTGACAAATATTTTCTCCAAGGAGTAGACTATGTCATTCGCGGTGAAGGTGAAGAAACCTTGATTGAGCTTTTGGAATGCCTTGACCTGAAGGGCGATGTATCTGCGATTCCAGGTTTAGCTTATCTAAAAGAAGGCAAGTGCGTCACAACTCAACCAAGACCCATCCTTCGCCACCTGGATACCTTACCGATGCCCGCATGGGACATGGTCGATTTGGAACCCTATCAATCTATATGGAAGAAAAATTACGGCTATTTTTCCCTTAACCTTGCCACCACGCGGGGATGTCCCTACAAATGCAACTGGTGTGCCAAACCCATTTATGGAAATCGATATAATTCACGGTCACCAGAGCATGTGGTTAGCGAGATTGAATGGCTGACCTCCAACCATAAGCCAGACCATTTCTGGATGTGCGATGATATTTTTGGCCTCAAACCAGATTGGATAAAACAATTCAAAAATATCATTGATTCCAAAAAACTAGTCTTCCGGTACAAAATTCAATCCCGCGTAGACTTATTGCTGGAGACAGACACGATTCATTCTCTTGCCCAAAGCGGCTGTGAGATGGTGTGGGTTGGCGCAGAAAGTGGCTCGCAGAAGATCCTTGATGCCATGGACAAAGGCATCAGGGTTGATCAAATCCGAGGCGCAACAAGACTGTTGAAGGAACAGGGCATCAAGGTGGGATTCTTCCTTCAATTCGGCTATCCGGGAGAGACACAGAAAGAGATTGAGTCCACGATCCGGCTTGTTCTGGAAGAAATGCCAGATGAAATTGGAATTTCGGTTTCTTATCCCTTACCCGGAACCAAATTCCATGACTTGGTGAAAGCCCAACTCGGGGACAAGCAAAACTGGACCGACTCTGATGATATGGCGATGATGTACGAAAGCGTATTTCCTCGAGCATATTATAAGATTCTTCAGAGGTATGTCCATAGCAGGTATCGCATTCAACGAGGACTTAATCGCATGAGAGACCTGGCTAAACGACCTGTTTTTTGTGAAAGTGATTTTCGGAAAATTGCCTCGATGTTGTATAACATACCTGTATCCTGGATTCACTCATATCGTCTAAAGAGACTAAGTGCATCCCATGCCTGACCAGGAAACGATGGATGGTGTGCTCACCGCCGTACAAAGGGCATTTGGAAAACAAGCTGAACACTATGATCAGGAAGATAGCGCCAACCTAATCCTCAATGATTGGCGAAAACAGGTGTACCTACACGCCGAACGATTTTTGAGGCCCTCAAGCCACGTACTGGAGCTCAATGCTGGAACCGGAATCGATGCGATTCATTTCGCCAAGGCGGGCCATCAGGTTCACGCCATTGACATCTCACCGGGAATGATAGGCAAGATCCGGGAGAAAATTAATGAATACCATCTCGAGAAGCTTGTCACCGTGCAGCAATGCTCGTTTGAATGCCTTCACATGGTGCGAGAGAAGAAATTTGATTACGTCTTTTCCAATTTTGGCGGCCTCAATTGCTGCCGCGATCTTGAAGTTGTCGCCAACCACTTGCCTCAATTGTTGAATAAGGGAGCCTTTGTCACTTGGGTTGTTATGCCCCCTATTTGTCCCTGGGAATTGGCAGGTATATTCAAAGGGAACAAGACCGCTCTTAGAAGGCTAAAGAAAGGTGGAACAACAGCTTACCTTCAGGGTGAATCCTTCCTGACTTATTATCATTCCCTATCTTCGCTCCAACAAAAATTAGGCAAGGATTTTCATTTCAGGATGGCGGAGGGACTCGGGGCCCTATCACCACCTCCGTCCAGCATCAGATTCGCAATGGCCCATCCCACGACTGTTTTCTTGCTGAAAAAATTGGACCATGCATTGAAAATGAGGTACCCATTCAACCGGTGGGCAGACCACATCATCGCCACATTCCAGTATTATCTATGACTTTATCTGGAAAAACTATGGTCATGATTGACCGCCTCTTTTGGCTCCCACACCGACTTGTCGAAATGTTGAGTAACCCCGTGACCAAGAATGGAAAAGGCCACGATCATGTGCTGGTTATTAAATTTATGGGGATGGGGAGTATCATTCAATTGGCAGCACTTTGTGATGAGCATCAGGTTGACAAAAGTAAATTAACCTTACTTACCATCGAACAGCATAAGGAACTTTGCGCACTAATTGGTTACAACAACTGCATATTCATAAGAACGAGAAATTTCCTGACACTTATCATCGATTGTTGGAACACGATCTGGTTAATCAGCGCACGCAAACCGACATTAGTTGTTGATTTCGAACGATGTTCTCATGTCGTGGGGTCGTATACCAAATTGTTGGCCAGTGTCTCCCGATGCAGTTCCATCTCTTTCGAATCTAATCGAAATCTACAAACACACAACCGCATCATTTTTTCCGTTGACAACCTGAACCAAAGGCAATTGTTTCTGAAGGGGATAGAGGGGATTCCAAAAAAAGGAGCACTTCGTAAACAGAAAAATATTAGGGTTGACCCAACCAAAATTATTGTCAACGTTAACGCAAGTAATTATCTCTTGGCACGGCGTTATCCCATGGATTCCTTTGTGCAATTGATAGAATTGCTTAGCGGCTGGAATCCTCAGCTGGAATTTATTCTTACAGGAGGCCTGAATGAATCAACCTACGTGGAAGATCTCATGAGAAAAATCACTGTGCCCGTTATTAGAAATGTAGCGGGAAAATGGAGTCTGAGGAGACTGGTCGAGGAGTTGTCCGGTTGCGTACTTTTCATCACCAATGATTCCGGCCCCTTGCACCTCGCCTCCTACCTCAATATTCCAACACTCTCCATTTGGGGCCCTACCCAACCTAAACATTTCGGATATGACAGCCGGACGAGCATAACCAGCTGTTCATTGGAGCTTACCTGCTCCCCGTGTCTCAAACATCCCAATTCCCATCCTGCGAGGGCTTGTGCAGGCCAAATCAGTTGTATGAAGGATCTAAAACCCTCAACTATTTTTGCAAAGGCCATCAGCCTACTTGTTGCTCCTCCTGCGACGCGGACCATTTATCTTCCCTCAACATGCGAGACTTGATGCATTGATTCAAATGAAGGCAACAGTCACTTACCTGATTATGGCCGGGCTTGCCATATTTCTTTTCCTCAAGGGTGTCGTACCGGGCTGGACAATAGTGAACAGCGACTTCGCCAATTACTATGTCTCCGCCAAGCTAATTGTGTCGGGAGAGCCTCTGGAGCGACTGTATGACAATGCATGGTTTCAACAAAAAATACGCGATAACGGCATAAATACTCCAGGTAAGTTCTCTCCGAATCCACCTATTGTTGCTTGGATGATGGTACCTCTGACCGCTCTTCAGCCACTTCAGGCCCAACGTGCTGTTACTTTGATTAATCTGATTTTGATTGTTTTCGGCATCTTTGTCTTGAAGGAAATTACACACCTAGGTCTTTCGCACTCCATCCTCCTTGTCCTCGGCGGAGGTCTTAGCTTAGTAAACAATTTTGCATTTGGTCAGGTCTATTGGGTCATGACCTTCTTTATCCTATTGGCAATTCTATTGTATAAAAGAAGTTATTCATGGATAGCAGGACTTATTTTGGGGCTTTTCACCGCACTAAAATATTTTCCCATTGTAGTTATCGCCGGATACCTGCTTGACGGTTTGTACAGGGGACCATCTGATTCAAATATGCGCGGTCCGATTCGTTTATCTCCTTCATTCAAGCTGGCGTTGTACTCGACCCTGACCTTGATTGGCCTTGTCGTAGTCCAATTTGTTTTCTTTGGCAGGTTCCTGTTCCATGAATTTTTTACCTCGTCGTTCTTGCCACATCTGGATGGGCAACTTGTGGGGCAGGGGCCTTATAGCTTTCAATTCCAATCTTGGGATGGCCTTTTTCGGCACCTTTTTGAGCCAGACTTGAGATTCAACCCAAGCCCCTTTATTGACTGGCCGTCGGGCAGATTCATTCTTAAACTATTAGTTCTCTTCCTGACTTTGGGTGTCCTCACGGCGACCTTGAATCGCTACAAGGCTGCAGGCAATAGTGAGCGGAGAACTGTATTTATTTCGATGCCTACCCTTGCTGCGTTAACGGTTTTACCCGCGTCCGCCACTTACCATTTTATACTATTGCTGGTACCAGTAGCCATGCTCATATCGGAAAGGCTATTGGAAAGGAATCTCATGATCTGGATGTTAACTATCTATTTTCTGATTGGATTCATACCCTATGGATTCATGTTCCGTCTCGCCGAAACCTGGGGAATAGTATTGGCATACCCAAGATTGATTGGAATAGTTCTTATGTATTGGGTTATTGCAATAGGACTGATGAAGAAAAAAACTTTTTCCCATGACGGCTCCTATCACGGTGCTCTTTAAGAGGTTGAAAGTCATTGCTGCGGGCGGAATAGCCCGTATTCTTGCCGCATTAGGAAGTGTCATCATTTCCATCATAGTAGTAAGAACTCAATCGTCGGCTCTTTGGGGCGAAGTGGTGCCATACATGCTTCTCCAGGAGTTCGGATTTTCAGTAATAGGATGGGGGGTACTTCCCTATCTCGTTCAAAAATTTAGTTTGCATCCGCACATGATGAGGTCAGAATGGAGCAAGGCTACATTCTCAAGAGGTTGGCTATTAGTATTGTTTCTCATCATCATCCTTTTCCTGTCCTTTAACATAACTATAAAAGTATACTTAATTATTTGGGCATTCGGGCGGTACGTGTACCAGAGTTTTGAGCCTATTGCACAAGTTGAGCGAAATTTTATTTTTTCGATCCTGATGGAAACTAGCGCGCTCCTGATGATCATTATTCCGATCATCACAGCCACCACTCCTGTCCACGTCGAATCGGTAGTATCATTATTTGCGCGAAGCATGACATGGCGCGCTGCTGTTTCTATTTTCTTTTACAGGAAATGGCTTGTGTTTCATACTCCGGTCCTCGCTTACTTCAAAGATGCATCTCCTTTCTTCCTCCTTACCATAAGTGGAATGCTCCAACAACGGACTGATCTTTATTGTGTGACCTATTTTCTAAACAAGGAGGAGACAGCCACCTATCAAGTTTTTTTTAATTTTCTAATATTCGCCCAATTCCTTAGCAGTCTCTTGCTGAGCCCTTTCGTTAAGAATATATTTAGACTCTCTCCGGCCTCCCTGCACAAACTGGAGAGAAACTTCATACTGGCTGGCCTGCCCCTTAGTCTGGCTAGTATTGGCGTGATCATCGTTATGATCCGGTATTTCTATCACTTCGAGCTTTCCTGGGTAATGTATTCCGGAGGGTATGTCTACATTCTTATGTTCCATCTGTATCTTCTCCGGAATTATGAAATGGGTAAATCCTATCGCCAGTTGACTGTTGCCCTGATTGGCTTTGCAGGGAGCGCCCTCAACCTCGTTCTTTGTATATTTCTGATTCCCCGCTACGGGATCGAGGGCGCTTTACTTTCCGGTACCGCCGCCCAATGCCTGATTGTCATATTGTACCAAAGATCCAATCTCATGGGCTATGCCAAAAGTTAGTATTATTACGTGCACCTACAATCGTGCTCACCTCATTGGTGACACCATCCTTAGCATCCTGGGTCAAACATTTCGTGATTTTGAATACATTATTATTGATGATGGCTCGGAGGATAATACCGAAGAAAAAATCAATTCCTTTTGTGATGACCGAATTCGTTTCTTCCGTCATTCCCGCACGGGAGGTCACCTGAGTCTGTTAAGGAATTTTGGTCATGAAAAAAGTACAGGTGAATACATTGCCTATGTGGATTCCGATGACATTTGGGAACCTGAAAAACTGGAAATCCAAATCATGGCTATGGAGGAGGACACATCCATCGGCTTTTCGTTTACCGATGTTGACACCTTCAACCAAATGGGGGTACTTCAGGGAAGTCTGTACAAAAAATCAGGAGAATTTACCGGAAGTGTGTTTTCACAAATGTTGTCGAACAGCCTTATCATTTGCCATACGACGCTGGTGATACGTGCAACTTGCCTAAAGATGATCGGCCACATGGACGAAACGCTGCACTCCGGCGACCATGACATGGTCTTCTTTCTTAGCAGGCATTTCCCTGCATATACTGTCTTCAAGCCGCTCGTACACGTTAGAAAACATGCCCAGAATTCAACCGGGAGTCCTGCACTTTCAATAGGTCTTCTGGAAGAGCATCATAAAAGTCTTGAAAAACTCCGACATCAAAATCTGATTACCAGCAATGAATTTAGACGGGCCTATGCTAGAACCAGCTATTCCTTCGGCATACAGGCATTGCAGATAAGTAATTTTGTTGCCGCTAGAAGATTTATGATCAAGTGTCTTGTATACCGACCATTTCATTGGAAGGCATGGGTCAGGCTGATGCTCATGCTACCGAAGTAAGTAGTTTGTTTGAAGACCTTGATCTATTCTCCATTGCATATAATAATGATGAATGTGTGAAAGGGGAAGTGCATCAGGAATCAATGTGCGCAAGGAGTATGTCGAATATACATGGATGCGGTGAATTCCAAAATCTATGGAGTCCATCCGCTTCAGTTCACGGTATTTCACCACCCCTGCCGGCAAGGGCAATCCAAAGTTTTGTGAAAAATCATTATGTAGCGCAAAATCCGAGGTTGTCCGGAGGCCTCTCATGTGATTCTTACCCAAGGCATACGCTTCACGATACCAATGACTGTGAACACTTGAAATCACAATTTTGACGTGCGCTTCAATCTGGCGGTTGACTTCACCTCCCATACGAAGTGATCCACAGTAGTATTCTTCGGTGATAGCGCCATGTAAATCAGTCGGAAACATGTTGATTTGCTTGCCATTGCTGACCGTAACTATTGAAATTTCCCGCGGGACGGAGTAAGCAATTCTAACCTGATCGTACAAATTGCCTGACAAATCTATGTTGCCTTCTTTTCGGATCTTTACCCTTTCAACTTGACGGTTTAACCACTGGTGGAAAGGGCTGATGAAGGCATGTTCTCCATGAACGCCTTTGAAAAAATACACGATACTTTCTCCGATTTGCTTGGTGTCTGCTTTCCGACAGACCAAACGCGCCACACTCTTGGAATCGGCAGGATAATCCATCCATTGAGTATTAGTCTCAAAAGGTCCGGTTCCAAAGTGCAGGCAAATTTCATCCTCCCCTGACAGGTCGATGGGTCCAGTCAACGCCAGTTCATCATTCAACGCAATGACAACAGGTTTGTAACCAAGGAATATGTGAGTATTGGTCACTTCCAATCCCAAAATCACAAGTGGTGTAGTGACAAAGACCCTTATGGGAAAGATCAGATTATCCGATTGAAGGCAGAGGTATTCCTGAGGAACCGAAAGTCCCGTAAAGATCTTCTTCAAACCACCCTTGATGGGAGAGCTCATGGGGTAAATAGGATCAAAATGGGAAGTCGTTTTCTTACATCAGAAACTGATATTTTCGTACTTTTCATAATTCATGAGCAAAGTTATTCTTTTCAATCCACAGAGTGCTCGGGCAAAGCATCGAATTCCCAATTCCATTCTTCAGGTGGCAGCCTCAATTCATGGTCTCCATAAGTATGTGTTGGTAGATGGTAATCTTGAAAATGATCCCTGGAAGAAAATAGAACAATATTTGTCTAAAGGGGGTTTTACCGTATTTGGTTGCACCGTAATGCCCGGGCCTCAGCTCAAGCAGGCGATTCCATTTTCTGAACGAATTCGCAAAAAGTTTCCTAAGGTCATCATTGTGTGGGGAGGGTACTTTGCCTCTAATCAATACAAGTCGGTGTTGATGTCAGGATGTGTAGACTTCGTGGTGAATGGGCCGGGGGACGAAACGTTTCCACAGTTGTTGAATGCCCTTGAGAAAGATGCTGCCTTAGATTCCATAAAGAATTTGATTTACACAAAAAACGGTGATATAGTAAAGACACCACAGGCTACATTAATTGACCAGGATCTCTTACCGCAGCTTCCTTATGAAAACTTGAATACATTCTATCCCCTTAAGCGGTACTTGGGCAAGACCTTCCTTGGCACGCGGACAGCTTCATACCATTCAAGCATGGGTTGCCCATTCACCTGTTCATTTTGCGCCGTTGTGCCAATTTACAATGCGCGCTGGAAAGGAAAATCTGCAGCCTTGGTGTACCAGGACATCAAGTATTTGAAGAGTAATTATGGTGCCAATGCTATAGAATTCCACGACAATAACTTTTTTGTTAGTGAAAAAAGAGTGTTGGAATTTTCTTCCCTGATACGGCAAGAAAACATTTCATGGTGGGGCGAAGGGCGCATTGATACTGTGGATAAATATAAAGATGAATCCCTTGCCTTGATGAGGGAGTCAGGATGCCGTATGATTTTCTTTGGTGCAGAAACCAGCAATGACGAACTTCTGAAGAAGATAGATAAAGGGGGTACCCAAAGCGTCATTCAAATGAAACGATTTGCAGCCAGGCTAAAACAATTTGACATTATACCGGAATACTCCTTTGTCCTGGGATTCCCAGCTGAAACGAATGCGCTCGTTGCCAAGCAGATTGACCAAGACATAGCCTTTATTAAAGAAATTAAAGAGATCAATCCCGCAACTGAAATTATCATTTACGTATACAGTCCGGTTGCTACCGAAGGCTCCGAAATGTATACAGCAGTAAAGAAAACAGGATTCAGGTTCCCGGAAAAGCTCAGTGATTGGCTCAGCCCGGTCTGGCTGAACTTTGACCTCCGGAAGAATCCGCTTACCCCATGGCTTACACCAGCCATGATAGACAAGATCAAAGGGTTTGAGACTGTACTCAATGCTCAATTTCCGACCGTATCTGATTTCAAGATCTCCACGTCTCAGAAACAAGTTATGAAGTGGCTCTCCCACGTGCGATATAAGACAAATTTTTTTCATTATCCGTACGAACTGAAAGCCCTTCAAAAATTCTGGCTCAAATACAGACAGCCTGAAATTGAAGGATTCTATTCTGAGTGATGAATAAATTTTTTCGCACAATCATGTTGCCCTTGCCTCCTATGGTCAGGTGGTACCTTTCCAGGAAACGTCGTTATCGGTATGGAAAGCTTACTGTCGATATCCTGCCGGGTGTATTTCATCCAGGAATTTTTTATAGCACCAAAATGCTTCTGGAATTTATCGGGAGGCAACCTGTCAGTCAGGCTAAGGTGCTGGAAATCGGAGCCGGTACGGGAATAATTGCATTGTCCACAGCCCAAATGGGGGCAATCGTCACCGCCACAGACATCAATCCGACTGCGATTGAAAATATCAAACAGAACGCCTTGCTTAATGATGTATCCATCAGAATTATACATTCAGACCTTTATGATCAAATTCCTGAGGAAACCTTTGACTGGGTTCTTATCAATCCTCCCTATTATCCAAGAAATCCAAAAACGGATGCCGAATTCGCCTGGTACTGCGGAGCGAATCATGAATACTTTGAAAAGCTTTTTGGCGGCCTTTCTCAATATATTTCAACAACAACCAAGGTCATCATGGTCCTTTCTGATGTATGTGATTTAGAAAGCATTATGCGAATTGCACACTCGCACCAATTCTGGTTTGAAAAAGTCGGGCAGAAAAGAATCCTGGTCGACGGCAATAACTACTTGATCAGCATCAGACCGATTGCATAACCCCAAGGTGAAGGGAGCAAACACACTTACGACATGTTGGATCTTTGCTCACCTGCAGATTTTTCCTGAACAGGACGGCGCTTTCACTATTGATGATATCCTTGAAATTGCGCTCACGAATGTTTCCATAAGGCTTGTGGAAAAAGCATGGCAAGACATCACCTGATGACTCAATTACTGCAGAAACCCAAGGGGCATTGCACTTTTTTGCCGGATAGAGGCCAACACCATGGATAGCCTTGAAGTGTTGTATGATGGCTTTCATTTTATCAGGACTTTCCGCAATGAACTTGTTGTCAAAATCACGTTTCAAGTCAATAATGGATCGAAAGATGATCGACTCAAAGATCGCCGTTTCCTCCTCGCTTAGAGCCACCTCAGAAACCCTGGCTGGTCCCCAGGGTGTAGGACGATTGAATGCTTCCGAACTGACGTCCGCACCCAGGAAGGATATCTGATCAAGTCCAACGTCCTTAGCTGCCTGTACAATAGATGGGAAGTACCTAAAGTTTTGTTTCTGAAGCACGGTTCTCCCGGTAATGCGTAAGTTTGGTGATAACTCCTTGAGTGCCGCAACTCCTTCTTGAAGTTTCTCAAAAGCCCTAGGAATTTTCCTTATGGCGTTATGAATTTCCCGGCTTCCGTCAAGCGACACCACTACATCATCACAGTTCCTTACTACTTCATTCGCATACTGCTTCAAGGTTAAGCCGGTAGATAGAAGGCTTATTCTCGCACCGATGGAATGAATCCCTTCACAAAGCTTCCATAAATCACTATGCAATAAAGCCTCTCCACCCGACAAGGCCACTCGTCGCACGCGTAGTCTTTTAAAGGCCTTCAGGTGCAAATCCAGTGTATCTGCTGAAATCTCCTGTTTCTCCTGGTTTGCTTTCCAGATATCACACATAACACAGCGGCAGTTGCACCGACTGTGAGGCATCAATACCAACACAGGAACATCGTAAAGATAATTGGTGACCGCACTCAGGAGCCTAAGTATCATACTTAAATATCGCGTTACTTAGAATAGACGGCTTCATACTTCCCGGGGATTCAAAAAAAATCCTCCTTTGGGAGGTTATTCATTTCTTGCAAAATCAAGTGCTGCGCATCAGCCTCATGCCATGGAAGGCAACTGGTTATTTGTCCCAAGCTGTTTCAGCAGGCGCCCATGGGCAACAATGGCATCCCAGAATGTTTCTTTCACTTTGTAGGGAAGCCCAAATTCCTTCGCTGTTTCGCTCACAATAGAAGAAAGATTGCGGTAATGTACATGGCAGATGTTGGGGAAGAGGTGGTGCTCGACCTGGAAATTAAGACCTCCCACATACCAGGACAATATTCTGTTTCGGTGCGCAAAATTTGTAGTCGTGTGCAATTGGTGTATGGCCCATGTGTTTTCCAGATTGCCCTCTGCGTCCGGCATAAGATAAGAAGTTCCTTCAACTACATGCGCAGGTTGAAATACGATTGCCAGGATGAAGCCCGCTACGTAATGCATTATCACAAACCCGATCAATATCTGCCACCAGGCAAAAGGCAGCACGAGCAAGGGAACAACTAATATGTAGGTAATGTAAAATGCTTTAGTGAACAAAAGGATGGACCACTCTTTGACAACATTTGCCTTGTGTTTCTTAAGGAGTCCTTCCCGTTGATAGCGGGCAAGACGAAAGAAGTCTTTACCTATGATCCAGACAATTGTCATCAGTCCGTACAGAAACCATGCATAGAGGTATTGAAAGCGGTGAAACGGCTTCCAGGGGGAATCCGGCGACATTCTAAGGGCTCCGCGTGGGCTTATGTCTTCATCCACTTCGTAAATGTTCGTATAGGTATGATGTAACACATTGTGTTGGATCTTCCAATTGAAGGCATTTGCACCCACCAGGTTGAGGGTATAACCCATCAGATCGTTGACCCAGGGTTTTGTAGAATACGCACCGTGGTTGGCGTCGTGCATAATGGAAAGTCCGATGCCTGCTACGCCAAGACCCATGACAATGCATAGCAACAAGTATCCCCAATAAAAGGTTACCAGCCCTGACAGGCTAATGCCAAAGGGAACAAAAAACAACAACAACATGAATATGGTCTTGATGACCATCTCATGATTCGCATTACGGCTTAGGTTCTTTGATTTGAAATAATTGTTCACACGATGACTAAGTGTTGTATAAAACTCCTGCTGCTGTGTACCGAATTTGATTGCTTTACTCATGAAGTGGAGATTATTGCTGACGTTTTGCCCAAAAAGGGCTAAAACGTGGATAGTGGGTTTTTCCCAAATATACGAATTCCATCTTTGATAACCGATTCAATGGGGGAATACCTTGACGAATGCTTCCATTCATGGAATATTTACGGCTGAATTCGAAGATCGGAGCCTATTCGTGATGTTGAATAGGTCTTTAATCCATCTGAACCTGAGTAAATGAAAAATGCATCTAGTTCAGGATGATTGGCAAGCACTTCAATGCCCTTTTCATGACCCATGGACATAAATGCTGTGGCCCATGCATCGGCCGTGGCACAGTCGGCAGCAAATACAGTCGCACTCAATAATTCCCGCTGCGCAGGAAATCCGGTAACCGGATCTATGGTGTGCGAATACTTCTTCCCATCCACTTCCCGATAATTGAAGTAATTACCGGAAGTAGAGTATCCTTTGTTGTTCAGGGTGGCATAGGCCTTGAATTTTTGCTCAACGTAATCTGAATTGGGATCCAGGATACCGATCTCCCACAACCGATTTTCCGTCAGGTTCCTCCCCCATGCGACTCCTTCCCCACCTAGTTCGATAAAAAAGTTTTCAATTTTTTTTGATTTGAAGAAATCAGCGATCACATCGGATCCATAGCCCTGACCAATTGCACTAAAGTCGAGTTGCACACGGGGATCATTTTTCCAGACACTGTCCTTATTGAACCCTAATTTTTCAAAGCCCACAAAAGCCCTGGCTGCGAGCACTTCAGCCGTGTCCGGTCTTTCAACTTTCTTTGGACCAAAACCCCAGGCGTTTACCAATGGCATCACGGTAGGATCATAAGCGCCTTGAGAGCCTTCCACTACCTCTTGCGATTTTTTCAAGGGAGGGAAAAAATACGGCAGCGTAAATCTGAGTGAACGCCGGGACCTGTTGAACCGGGAAATCTCTGAACTGGAATCATAGGTATTGATTGACTTGTTGACCAACACCATCAATGAATCAATCGCATTCTTAAGGTTTCTATTGCTCCTGTCAAAATAGGTAATGTGATAGCTGGTGCCCATGGTTTTACCTTCGACCATGATCGGAGCTAAATCATTTTGTCTTAGTCTCCAGACCACATACAATGACACCAGCAGGGCAAGGGTGTATAGGGAATTCTTTACGCGTGGACTCATGATATCAAAATTACTATGAAATTGAAGGACCATTAAATTTAATTTGAAGGAAGGCTAGCGATTGGTAGCTTTGAATGACCATCACTACCATGAGAGAAGATTACCTGAAGCCGGACAATGAAAGCCTGAATGCAGCAGAAAAAGAGGTGGAGAAGGCATTGCGACCCCTCAGTTTTAGCGACTTTACCGGCCAGCAAAAAGTAGTGGATAATATCAAGGTCTTTGTTCAAGCTGCCCGTCAGAGAAGTGAAGCCCTCGATCATGTCCTGTTGCATGGCCCTCCGGGGTTGGGCAAGACAACCCTTTCATTTATTATCGCCAATGAACTAGGCAGCAACATCAAGGTGACCTCAGGGCCCGTTCTGGACAAACCAGGCGACCTTGCGGGACTCCTCACCAATCTTGAAATAAATGATGTTCTGTTTATTGACGAAATCCACAGGCTCAATCCCATTGTGGAGGAATACCTCTACTCGGCCATGGAGGATTACCGAATTGATATCATGCTCGACAGTGGACCCAATGCCCGTTCAGTTCAAATCAGTCTAAATCCTTTCACGCTTGTGGGGGCTACCACACGGGCGGGCCTTCTCACCTCACCCTTGCGTGCCCGCTTTGGCATCACGGCACGTCTTGAATATTACGATTCAACACTGCTCACCAGGATTGTGAAGCGCTCAGCTGGAATTCTCGCCACGGAAATTTCAAATGATGCGGCTTTTGAGATCGCCCGGAGGAGTCGCGGAACACCCCGCATTGCCAATAATTTACTAAGACGCACCCGAGACTTCGCCCAGATAAAGGGAAACGGAAGTATTACCATGCCAATCGCGCAAATGGCACTAAAGGCCCTGGACGTTGATGAAAACGGACTTGATGATATGGACAACCGCATCCTAAGTTCTATCATAGAGAAGTTCAAAGGAGGCCCCGTTGGATTAACAACCATAGCCACATCCGTTGGCGAAGAGGCCGAAACCATAGAAGAGATGTATGAACCCTTCTTGATTCAGGAAGGATATATAAAGCGTACAGCACGAGGAAGAGAAGCTACGGAGCTTGCTTATAAACATCTGAAAATTGCCCCACCGGTGTCACGGGGGCCTGGATTATTTGACTGACTTCAAAAGCTCATGGTCATCAAAGGATTGCACGATTGCGACAAATGAGCAGCGTTATTGCAAACACTCATCTTATCAAATCGATTGCCAAAGATTTGGGTTTTGATTTCTGCGGTATATCCAAGGCTGAATTTCTCGAAGAGGAAGCGTCCCGACTGGAGAACTGGCTCCAGCGAGGACACCAGGGAAAAATGAGTTACCTGGAAAATCATTTTGACAAGCGACTGGATCCCCGCCTTCTCGTTCCGGGAGCAAAGTCAGTGATCAGCCTTGTTTATAACTACTTTCCGGGAAATGAATCAGGTTCATTGTCTTCATCATCAGGTTCGGAACTGAAGATTGCCAAGTACGCCCTTGGTGAAGACTATCACCAGGTGATCAAAGACAAGCTCAAAACATTTCTTGAGCGGCTCAAGGAAACGATAGGAGAAATCGATGGCCGTGCTTTTGTTGATTCTGCTCCTGTATTGGAGCGTCCATGGGCTGCCAAGGGTGGACTGGGGTGGATCGGAAAAAACAGTCTCCTCCTCAACCGATCCATGGGCAGTTTCTTTTTTCTTGCCGAGTTGATTGTTGACCTTGAGCTTGAGCGAGATGGACCTATTAAAGATTATTGTGGTACATGCACCGCGTGCATGGATGCCTGTCCTACCGATGCCATTTCAGAGCCGTCGGTCGTGGATGGAAGCAAGTGCATCTCCTACTTCACCATAGAATTGAAAGAAGAAATACCTCAGGAGGTCAAGGGTAAATTCCAGGACTGGATATTTGGATGCGATATCTGCCAGGACGTATGCCCCTGGAACAAATTCTCTCAACCCCACCAGGAGCCAAGATTCTCCCCATCTATTGAGTTCGCCGGGATGAGGCAACAAGATTGGAAGGAGCTCACGGAGGAAACTTTTAACCGGATATTCAAGAACTCCCCCTTGCAACGAGCAAAATATTCGGGGATGAAACGAAATGTGAAATTTGTTGCCAAAACCTGACATTGATCTTGGATGCAACACTGTTCATGATCTTGTTAAAGCAATAAAAAAGCCCCTGGCGGGGCTTGAATTTTAAATTTTGGTCTTTACCTTATCCGACTACGAAACAGCGATTCAAGATCGCCTGATGGTCCCCGAAATTGGAATAACACCAACTTCTGAGTTCTTGTACTTCTTCTGCGATCAGCATTTTGATCGCCTTCCGCAACTCCTTCTCAAAGAGCCGCGCGTCAAAACTCACACGCGTGAGTACGGTTTTGACATAATTCAGCATGGTTCTACAATTAATGTACTGGTTGTAACCGGGTACGCGGATTGTAACGTTGAAAGTACCAATTCAGTCACTGAGTTAAAAGAAAAATTAGATTTGTCTCCGCAATTACGTGCGCAACATTTGCAATGATGAAATTTGCCCTGAAATCCATCCTTTTCGTCTCCTTACTGAGTACATCCCTCCTTGTCCGCTCGCAAAGCATTCAAATCCAGCTGGGACCTGATGAAATTGGGGAAAATCAGGCCTGGTCCATGTCTATTAGTGTGATCAATGGTCAACTCAAAAGCTACGACAACTTCCCGGAAATCGATGGGTTGCGCAAACGGGGCACCAGTACACAATCCCAAACCAGCATTGTCAATGGCCAGGTCAGTTCATCACAGTCCGTCATTATGACCTACATCCCCACGAAGCAGGGCACTTTCACCGTTCCTCCCTTTTCGATGAGAATTAACGAGCAGGTCACTCATTCACCAGGGAAAAAAATCAAAGTAGGTCCTCCCCTCCAGGCGCAAGCCCGCGATCCATTTCAAATGGGTCGTGACCCGTTCAATGACTTCTTCGGAAAGGATGAAACGGAATTTGTTGATGTGAAAGAGGACGCTCTGCTGGCGCTTACCACCAGCAAAGATGAAGTATATGTTGGTGAAGGCCTAACAGCCACACTCTCGTTCCTTGTCGCCGACAATAACAGGGCCCCCATGCAGTTCTATGAATTGGGCCGTCAACTCTCCGAGATTCTCAAGAAATTAAAACCCTCCAATTGCTGGGAAGAAAATTTCAACATTGAAAACATCGAGGGTGTTCCCATCAACATCAATGACAAGGGCTACACCCAGTATAAGATCTATCAGGCTACCTTTTATCCGCTTAATGCCGAGCCAGTAAAATTTCCAAGCGTTGGACTTGAAATGATAAAATTTAAGGTGGCCAAGAACCCTTCATTTTTTGGACAAAACCGGCAAGAGGATTTCAAGACATTTGATTCAAAGGCAAAGATCGTATCGGTGAAAGAGTTGCCACCTCACCCGCTGCAGGGCTCAGTGGCCGTTGGCAATTATCAATTGGATGAGCGTATTTCTACCAACAATTTAAAGACTGGACAAAGTGTTGGGTATGAATTCAACGTGCATGGCGAAGGGAATATTTCATCCATTGAAAGGCCCATCATTTCAAAAGACAATAATTTTGATTTCTACGAACCCAACGTTCAGCAGAATATCGCCCGTGAAAGCGGCAGGGTGTCAGGCACAAAATCATTCCGGTATTTTCTGGTTCCGAAAGAGCCAGGAGATTTCAATATGGGCAACTATTTCCAATGGATATTTTTCAATCCCGCCAAAAAGAAATATGATACGCTGCGCTCACAAATTACCCTTTCGGTTGAAGGAGAAAGCCAGAGAAACCAGGCCATTCAAAGCACAGACTTCGGGTCTTTTTATGACCGGATAGACACCACCGACAACGGCCTGCGGTCCGCCTTGCAGACAGGTTGGATAAAGATGGGGATGAACGTGCTGATCCTTTTGCTACTTGGCGCCTCTGTCTACCTCGTTTTTAGTTCACGGTCCAGGGCCTAAAGTTTCGGGTTAATAATAACTTTGCAATCCTACAATGAGCAATTCATACGGGACACTTTTCAAGATCAGCACCTTTGGTGAGTCGCATGGACCTGCCGTTGGCGTCGTCATCGATGGCTGCCCCGCTGGGCTCGACATTGATGAGGCGTTCATTCAATCCGAACTTGACAGGCGAAAACCAGGACAATCCAAGATCACCACCCAGCGGAAGGAGGACGATGTTTTCAAAATTCTTTCCGGTGTCTTTGATGGAAAAGCCACGGGTGCTCCCATAGCCATCGTCATAGAAAACCAGGACCAACGCAGCAAGGACTACAACCATCTTGAAAACACGTTTCGTCCCTCCCATGCCGACTACACATACCAGGAGAAATATGGTATTCGCGACCATCGTGGCGGCGGCAGAAGTTCTGCACGCGAAACGGTCGCACGGGTCGCGGCGGGTGCCATCGCCAAGACTTTGCTCCAGGAATATGGTGTGGATATAACGGCGTATGTCTCGCAGGTCGGCGACCTAAAAGCACCTGACTATAGCGAACTCGATCTGAGCAAGACCGAAGACAACATCGTGCGCTGTCCGGATAGTGCTACAGCCGAAAAAATGATTGCGTTGATCGATCAAGTCCGGCTGGAACGAGATACCATCGGAGGGGTAGTTACTTGTGTGATCAAGAACTCTCCATTAGGATTGGGGGAGCCAGTGTTTGATAAACTTCATGCTGAATTGGGCAAAGCCATGCTGAGCATCAATGCTGTAAAAGGATTTGAATACGGCAGCGGTTTTGCAGGCGTTGCCCTTCGGGGATCACAACACAATGATGAATTCATAAATGCGGGTGGAAAGGTCCGGACTAAGACAAACCATTCCGGTGGTGTTCAGGGCGGAATTTCCAATGGCGAGGACATATACTTCAGGGTGGCCTTCAAGCCGGTGGCTACCATCATGCAGGACCAAAATAGTGTAGACAAAGAGGGAAAAGAAGTCGTTGTCACCGGCAAGGGACGGCATGACCCATGCGTCGTGCCACGAGCTGTGCCTATTGTTGAAGCCATGGCTGCGCTGGTAATGGCCGACTTTACCTTGCGAAACAAGGTATCAAAGATTTGAGGCATATCTCATCCTAGACCTTCAATACTGCCACAAGGGCACAATGACACCAGGTTAACAGGTTGAGTAATCTTTGGTGCCTTGCTTTATTGTGACCAGAAACTTTTTGCTTTCGGTCATAAAAAAAATGTTATAGATTGATCGCCTAACCAGCCATCCATGGAGTCGCCGGCACCGCAGAAAAAGAGCAAACTCACCGTGTACATTGTCATTGCCTTGTTCATCGGCATTGCCATGGGCTTTGCCCTCAACAAGAGTTATGTGGCTGAAGAAAATCAAAAGCTTGCCTCCCTGAATCTAGTCATTGAAAAAATTCAGAAAGAAATCAATTTGGCCACCGACAGCAGCGCCATCAAACTCCTTGAGGAAGAAAAGAAGGCGCTCAACAAGGAAAGGAATGCAACACTGTCGGCAAGGGACAATAAAGTTGAACCCTTTTCCATTCTGGCCGATATCTTTCTTCGCTTGATCAAAATGATTGTTGCGCCACTGGTGTTTACAACACTTGTCGTGGGTGTCGCCAAACTGGGGGACATAAATTCCGTAGGCCGCATCGGGGGCAAGACCCTTCTTTGGTTTATCAGTGCCTCACTTACCAGCCTCCTGCTGGGGATGATCCTTGTCAACTTATTTGAACCCGGCATCGCCATGCAGCTTCCGGTTCCGGATGCCGGTGAAGACATCGGCATCGCACACAACGGACTTTCTTTAAAAGAGTTTTTGTATCATGTATTCCCCAGCAGTGTTGTGGAGGCCATGTCGAGGAATGAGATTTTGCAAATCGTTGTTTTCTCTCTCTTCTTCGGTGTGGCCACCGCCGCCATTGGTGAACAAGGGAAGATCGTCATCAAAGCCCTGGACGCCGTGGCACATGTAATCCTGAAAGTAACGGGGTATGTCATGAATCTTGCTCCGATTGCCGTGTTTGGTGCCATGACAGCGATCATCGCGAAACAAGGTCTGAGCATACTCAAGACGTATTCAATTTTCATCAGCGAATTCTATTTTGGGTTGCTGCTCCTCTGGGCCGTATTGTCCTTCGCCGGCTATGTGGTGATTGGCAAACGCATTCTCCATTTGCTGAAGCGTGTTAAGGAGCCCATCCTTCTGGCGTTCAGCACCAGCAGCAGTGAAGCCGCCTTTCCAAAGACCATGGAAGAACTGCAGAAGTTTGGCTGTAAGGATAAGATTGTAAGTTTTGTTTTGCCACTGGGCTACTCTTTCAACCTTGACGGCAGCATGATGTACATGACCTTCGCGGCACTTTTTATTGCCCAATCGTACGGGATTCACCTTCCGTTTGCGACGCAGATCAGCATGCTCCTGGTCCTCATGTTGACCAGCAAAGGAATTGCCGGAGTGCCTCGCGCGTCTTTGGTGGTTATTGCAGGGACCTTGGCCACATTTAACATCCCTGAGGCGGGACTTGCCTTGCTTTTGGGAATCGACCCCCTCCTGGACATGGGACGAAGCGCCACCAATGTGGTGGGAAACAGCGTTGCTACTGCGGTGGTAAGCAAATGGGAAAACGCTCTGGAGGAGCCCACAGCAAATTCCTGAAAGCATAAATTGTAGGCCGGCAGGAACCTTAAATCATTAGATTTGTTCTTTCTTCGTCTCCAGCGTCATGATACAAACTGCCCCAAAATCCATATCCATTTACCTGGAATCTAATCCCAACCCGAATTCACTCAAATTTGTGGTCAATGAAATGCTCGTGCCTGAAGGGATGAGTTTTGATTTCCCCGGGCCCGAAAGCGCAAAAGATGCGCCTCTTGCTCAAGAGCTTTTTATGTACCCTTTTGTAGAGAGGGTGTTTTACATGAGCAACTTTGTCACTGTGACAAAGAAGGAAGATGTTGAATGGCTGGAGGTTCAATCTATACTGAGAGATCACATTCAGAAGTTTTTGGAATCCGGAAAACTGATCTTGGATATCCAAAAATCTTCTGATGCGCCTGCGGAAGAAGAAACGGAAACCGTTAAGAAAATCAAAAACATCCTGGATGAGTATATCCGTCCCGCGGTAGAGCAAGACGGTGGTGCTATCACTTACCATTCCTTTCAGGATGGCGTGGTCAAGGTTACCCTTCAGGGTTCTTGCAGCGGATGTCCATCATCCACGGTTACCCTCAAGGCGGGAATTGAAAACCTCTTCAAACGCATGATGCCAGACGAAGTTAAGGGAGTCGAGGCTTTGGGATAGCTTCGATTTGAAAATGGAATGCGGGCCGCATCCCCATTTTCAAATTATCTAATTCCGTCGCATGGCTGAAATGGTTGTTTTCAGCGCCAGCGTCGCTTGAAAACCAAGTCACCTCATATCGAGGGCGGGCAAGCAAATTATTATCTTTGACAATGCCCTCCCTCCTACCCGGATACCAATATGATATTTTTGTCTCCTACCGTCACAAAGACAACCAGCCTACGCAAGGCTTCGGCGGGCAAGCACACGATGGCTGGGTGACGGAGTTTGTCCGGACGTTGCGGAGTGAACTCGAGGCGACATTCAAAGAAGACATCTCCATCTACTTTGATGAGAATCCTCACGATGGACTCCTTCAACATCATGAAGTGGACGATTCGCTCAAGGATAAGTTACGGTGCCTGGTGTTGATTCCCATTGTATCCCAGACCTACTGCGATCCAAAAGCTTTTGCCTGGCAGCATGAATTGCTCGCATTCATCAAGATGGCATCCGAAGACAAACTCGGACTCAAAACCAAGGTGGGCAGTGGCAATACGGCGAGTAGAGTGCTTCCGGTAAGAATTCATGATGTGGATGCGCGGGACAAGAGGTTGTTTGAAGAAGCAACTGGAGGAATCATGCGGCCCATTGACTTTATCTATAAGGAGGCTGGAGTAAACAGGCCCTTGAGACATGCTGACGACCGCGGCCACAACCAGGAGCATACCGACTATCGCAACCAGGTCAACAAGGTGGCCAACGCCATCAAGGATATTATTGGTGGGCTGCAAGGAGTAGATGAAATCACGTCACCCGAAAAAAGTCCTGAAGTAACCCGGGGTCCCGTCTCGTTTGCCCGTGATCGGAAACCCGGAAGAAAGTGGAAGATGCGGCTTCCGCAAATCAATTCAACTTTCAGTTTTGGTTTTGCTGTAGTGGCCCTGCTGGCCCTCATCGCCCTGGCGGTTCTCCATTTCTCTGAGCCCACACCTGACCATGCAACATACCGGTCAGCCATCTTGCCTCCAAGCCCTAATCTTAACGGTTACGCCCTATCCCCTGATGGCAAGCTCCTCGTCTTTTCGGCTGTTGACTCATCTGGGCACAGCCTCTTGTGGGTAAGGCCACTTAACGCGCTTGTGAGCCGGCCACTCGACGGTACAGAAAACGCCATTTTCCCTTTCTGGTCCCCAAACTGTCGTTCCATCGGGTACTCTGCTGAGGGAAAACTCAAGCGAATAGAAGCTAGCGGTGGCCCTTCCAAGGTTCTTTGTGAGTGGAGTTGGTACGGAGGTGCGAGTTGGAATGCGAAGGGGACGATTATTTTTGGCAAAAGAAGTCATTCAAGCGCACTCCTGAAAGTCTCCGAAAATGGAGGGTCCCCGATACCCATTGCAGAACCAGAAACTGATTCTATCAGCAAGAAAATGGTCCATCTGTGGCCCTGGTTCTTGCCCGACGGCGAACATTTCCTTTACCTGTCCAGGAAGAACCCATGGTCGGATGATCCCACGGATGTTATCTGTGTCGGGTCATTGGATTCCACCTTCCATCCAAAGGTGATCGCCAGGTCAGGTACCAAGGCCGCCTATGCCAATGGCCAGGTGTTGTTCGGAAAAGGGAATATTCTGATGGCTCAACCTTTCGACATCAACCAACTGCAGACCACCGGTGAAGCAATGCCAATCGCTGAAAAACTGAGAATAACAAAGATATTTGGTCACATCTCTTTCAGCGTTTCCCAAAACGGTTTGCTCGTCTATCGAACTGACGATGGCCCAGATGGCAGAAAGCTCAGATGGTTTGATCGCAACGGCAAAGAAGTAGACGTCGCCATCGAGCACCCCATACTTTCGCAGGATGGTACCCCCCTTGAGATAGCGCTATCACCCAATGAAACCAAAATCGCAGCAAGCATTGCTGACCCCACAAGCGGGACCAGGGACCTCTGGCAATATGAGATCAGGAGAGGAGTCTGGACTCGGTTTACATTCAACTCGGGCACCGAAACCACGCCGCTTTGGTCTCCGGACGGGAGAAGGATTGTGTATGCATCCAATGAGGGTGGTCATTGGAGCCTGATACAACGGCCCGCCAACGACGATTCAAATGAGAAGGTATTGCTCCAGTCGGACAACAATCTATATCCTGACGGCTGGTCCCCCGATGAAGATTCATCGCTTATAGCCTTACTTACCTAACGGGATCAGCCGATATTTGGATCTTGCCAATGAGCGAAACAGGCGAATCGAAACCCTTTCCGTTTTTACAAACACGATTCAAAGAAGAGTTACCGGTCTTTTCTCCGGATGGTCGATGGATTGCTTACCAATCGGACGAGTCCGGAAAAGACGAAATATTCGTTCGTCCTTTCCCGGGCCCCGGGGGCAAATACCAGGTCTCCTCATCCGGTGGCGCTGTGCCGAGATGGCGCGGAGACGGGAAAGAGCTTTTTTTCCTGGGGTTTGGCTACAAAATAATGGCAACAGAAATCAAGCTTGGTGAAACAACGATTGAGATTGGGACGACCCGGGAATTAGTGGGCGGCCATTCAGAAACTCGTCAATTCAGCGTAACCGCCGATGGTAAGAAATTCCTTGTGGTTTCATCATCGGGAAAAGCACTATCGACGCCGCTTACGCTGGTGGTGAATTGGCCGGGGGAGATCAAGAAATAATTTGAAGTTTTGCCAATTGAAAATGGAATGCGGGTCTAATCTCTATTTTCAAATTATCTCATAATTAAATTTTCCTGCCTGCCGTCGCAAACTCCTAACTCCCATCTACTCCTTCTCAGCTGTTACACCTTTCAGGTACTTGTCCAGGAATTTCAACACTTCCTCAGATGCCTTGATGTTATTTTCCTTTTTCACAAATCCATGACCTTCGTCGGGGAAAATAACATACTCCACAGGTACACCATTTTTTCTAGCTGCTGCTACAATTTCATCTGACTCCACCTGCAGCACGCGCGGATCGTTGCTTCCCTGCAATACAATAAATGGTTTCGTAATCTTGTCAGCGTGAAAGAGAGGTGATTTGTTATATAGCGCAACAGAATCCGCGGTGAAAGGATCACCCAGTTCATTGTATAATGCCTTCCGGTTTGATTCCCACCATTTGGGAATGCTTTTCAATGTCCGGAGCCAGTTGGTAACCCCAAACAAGTTCACCCCGACTTTAAAGTCATCCGGTGCGAATGACAGGGCAGCCATGACCATGTATCCGCCGTAACTGCCTCCATAGATTCCAATCTTATCTGCATCAATGTAAGGCAGGCCAGCCAGCAACTTCTTGGATTCAATGCAATCCTTTAGATCATCCTGACCATGTTTGCGGTCATCCGCTGCAAAGAATGTTTTGCCATAACCTGAACTCCCCCGGTTATTTACTGCCAAAACTGCATATCCATGATTCACGAGAAACTGCAATGAGGCAGAATAATCAAGACGCGTCTGCCCGCCCGGACCACCATGAATCCATAGCAGTGCAGGAACTTTTTCTCCTTGTTTCAGTCCTTTGGGTTTGTACAGCAGGCAAGGGATCTCCATGCCATCAAACGATTTAAAGCGAACCACTTCACCAGCTACCAGGTCGTTCAGGTCGATGTCTTTTGTCATGGTGTTGGTAAGCTGCTTCACTTCCCTGGTTTCGAAATTGTACACAAACAAATTTCTGGGTGACTTTGAACTGCTCACATAGAAGCACATCAACTTTTCACTGTCCGAGATGGTCACTCCCGAAATGTCACCCGCCGGCAAACCGGATATAGAAATGAGTTTTCCCCCATCAGATTCATCGTAGATTTTGATTTCCGTGCGCGCATCATTGTTGATGGCGACAACACGATATTTGCCGTTGTGTGACAGGTAGGCCGCCACAATATCCCACGGAGCTTCTTCAACTTTTTGTTTTGCACCACTGGCAATGTCGTAGGATGCCAGGTACCTAAACTCACTGCCCTCGTCCGTGAGGTAGTACAATTTTTTGCCGTCCATACTGAAATATTGAGGATTGTATTGAATATCACCTTCGTGAGCCGAGATAAGCTTGGGAGTGCCTGTCTGCGTGTCCAGCAAATACATATTGGAATTATTTGTGGTGATATTCTCACTTAGTGCAACATACCGGTCATCAATTGATACAACATCCGGATTAAGTCCCTTTTCATTCTTATACAGCAAGGTGGAGGGGTAAATTTTTTTCTCTCCGCCCACCACCTGCACATTGTATAAATCAAAATATTTTTTATCCCTGCTGTTCGAAGCGTAGTACATCAGTTTCTTGCTGTAACTCCAACCCGCGAACTGCGCCTTGGCGGTGCTGTCCTGAATAAGATCGATGGTTACGCCATCCGGATTTCGGACATAGATGTGATTGATTTCATTGCCACCCTTATCGCTGGTGTAAACCATCCTGTCGTCGGTCGGAAAATAAGATAACGCAAACACGGCATTGCTGGTGGACTGTGTCAGTGGCTTCTTTTCACCCGTCTTGATGTCAATTTCTTCCGCATTGAAAATGCCGGTTTCATTTCCACTGATGAGCACCCTGCTTTCATCAGGTGAAAAAGCACGGCCATTGATATTCACCACATCCAGGAACTGCCGGATGGAATATCGCTTGGGCTCCTTCTCCTCTGCTTGCTTATTACATGATACAAGGATGAGGGATAGGCCTAAAATGACGATGACTCGGATAAAAGTTGATTTCATGGCGGAGATGTTTTGAAATGGAAAGATATTGAAAAAACAGCGGGTGGAAATGGATTTTACAGCTACTGCTGAAACGCATTAAAAGTGGTAATTTTGCGAGGTATGATCCAAATTCAAGCCTTTACATTCAATCCATTCAGTGAGAACACATACGTTTTGTACGATGAGACCCGGGAGGCAGTGATCATAGATCCTGGATGTTATGAAAAGGCAGAACAGGAGGAATTGACCGAATTCGTTTCCGGGAAGAAACTAATCATAAAATTGCTCCTGAACACCCACTGCCATATCGACCACGTGCTCGGAAATGAATTTGTGAAAAGAATTTATAAAATACCGCTTCTCATCCATCCATTTGAGGCTCCGGTATTGAAATCAGTTAAAGTATATGCACCCAACTATGGTTTCCCAAACTACCACGAAGCATCGCCCGATGGAGAATTGAATGAAAGTGCATCGGTTCAATTTGGCAATAGCACCCTGAACGTCATCTTTTTGCCTGGACATTCTCCGGGGCATGTCGGATTCGATTCAAGTCACCAGAAATTTGTCATTGGAGGCGATGTGCTGTTTTATCATTCCGTTGGCCGGACTGATCTTCCGGGTGGGAACACAGAAACTTTGCTTGACAGCATTCAGCATAAACTCTTTTTGCTTCCTGATGATGTTACCGTTTACCCTGGCCATGGCCCGGCCACTACCCTGGGCGAAGAAAAAATGCACAATCCATACTGCGCCATTACTGTCTGATGAAAATTCTCCGTCACTTACCTAACGCCCTTACGTGTGGCAACCTTTTGTGCGGATGCATCGGGATTATTTTCGTCCTTCAAAATTCCACATGGTCAGGAATCCTGTTTGTTCTGGCGGCCGGGATCTTTGATTTTTTTGATGGTTTTGCCGCACGAGTCCTGAAAGTGAGCTCCCCGATTGGCAAAGAACTTGACTCGCTCGCCGATGTGGTAAGTTTTGGAGTGCTGCCTTCTGTGGTGATGTTTCAAATGATGGATGCGATATCCTCCAGCAGCTATCTGCCTTTTACCGCATTCAGCCTCGCCATTTTCTCCGCTTTGCGTTTAGCAAAATTCAATATCGATGAAAATCAAACGGACACCTTCATTGGTTTACCCACGCCAGCCAATGCGATGTTCATTGCGTCCCTGGTCTATCTCAAAGGGCCATGGGATATATTCATTTCCAACGATATTTTTCTGGTACTCATCACCGCGACATTTTCTTTTCTTCTCGTGTCGCCATGGGAATTATTTGCTCTCAAATTCAAGAATTACCAATGGGCCGACAACAAAGTGAGGTTTACCTTCCTTGGAATCTCGGTATTACTGCTGGCTGTGTGGCAGTTGTCCGCCATGCCCTTTGTTATACTATTGTACATTCTGATCTCGTTAATGAAGCGTTGGATTAGAATCTGAAGTTTTGAAGCCTTTTTCCCTTCTTCTGTGCTTGGTTTGGTCAGTGGCCGCCCCCGGTCAGACACCCTCCTTGCTGTCCAATGGAAAATGGTACAAGCTTTCGGTGCCCGTGGATGCGGTTTACAAGATTGACTACAACCTGCTCAAGAAGATGGGAATCAATCCCGATGCAATTGATCCAAAAAAGATACGCCTTTTTGCCGCTGCCAATGGAATGCTTCCCCAATCAAATGCTATCTCCAGAATCAGCGACCTTAAAGAAGTCGCCCTGTACTCACCCGGCGAAGGAGATGGCAAATTCAACAGCCAGGACTATATACTTTTTTTCGGACAGGGACCTGACAGCTATCAGCTGTTGACCAACAAGAAGATATTCAACTATCAAAACAATTTATACAGCGACAAGAACTATTATTTTCTCACCCTGAGCACCACAAGCGGTTCCCGGCTGACTACCCTTCAGAATCTTCCGGGAAGTTTCCCAACCGTAAATGAGTTTGACGACTTCTCCTACTATGAAACTGAGCAATACAATGACCTTCACTCCGGACGCGATTGGTACGGAGAACAATTTGATACCAAAACGGAATACACTATCCGATTTCAATTGCCCGGTATCGTCGATGGTTCAACCATTCAGTTAGTTTCCAATGTGATGGGGCAATCATTCAGTGAGTCAACATTCCAGGTTTCTTTCAATGGCATTTCAATTGCCGAGCAAAAACCACCCCCCATTGTCAATTCAACGTATGAAATAAAGGGAAGTGAAGCGATCGATACATTAACTTTTAATGCCTCTCTTGTGAATGCGGCCGCGCAAGCCAATCAGGACGTTAAATTAAAATTCATCAAGGCAACATCAGGCCGCTCAGTAGGATATCTGGATTACCTCTTGCTTCAGATGAAGCGAAAACTTGCGTTATACGGAGATCAAACGATTTTTCATTCATTGAAGAGTCTTGAGCAGGCCACTTCAAAGTTCACCGTTGGCGCCATGGCCGCGGATGGTATGATCTGGGATGTGACCGATGCATACAATCCGCAGATACAGCAGTTTCAGTTTGAATTGGGGGAAGGATCATTCTCGGCTCCCTCGGGTTCGTTGAAAAAGTACATTGTTATGTCGAACAAGAACTATCAGACACCAACGTTGGAGGGCGAGGTAATCAACCAAAATCTTCATGGAATAACCCTGGTCGATCTCCTTATTGTCACCGCACCGGAATTCCTGGCCGACGCAAAAAGACTCGCCAATCACCGACAATCCAGGAACCTCCTGAAGGTGTCGGTGATAACCACCGCACAAGTGTACAATGAATTCTCCGGCGGCAAGCAGGACATTACGGCCATTCGCGATCTGGTGAAATACTTGTATGACCAAAAGACCGGAATCAGAAATTTACTCCTGTTCGGCCGAGGCTCATATGATTACAAGAACTACTTGTCATACAACAAGAACTTTGTTCCCACCTACGAATCCAGGAATTCCCTCAGTCCGCTGGAGACTTATGCGTCGGACGACTACTATGGGTTTCTTGAACCCGGTGAAGGGAACTGGGGTGAAAATCCACCGGAGCTAAATACGCTGGATATTGGCGTCGGGCGCATTCCCATCAAAAAAGTAGATGAAGCCAAAATTGTAGTTGACAAAATCATCGAGTATGAAAATCAAAACTGGGGTGACTGGCGCAAAGAAATTCTCTTTGTTGCCGACGATGGTGATTTTAACATTCACCAGGGCCAAGCCGATTTGCTGGCAGAAGCAATCGAAACGGACCATCCCGAATTTAATACACAGAAACTTTACCTGGATTCCTTTAAGCAACCCAACAGCTCGATTGGTCAGGTATCGCCAGATGCCTCAAATGCCCTGACCAATCACGTTAACAAAGGTGTTGCTATCATTAACTATACGGGGCATGGCAGTGAGCAACAATGGATGCAGGAGCGTATTCTAGATCAAGTCATCCTGGAGAAATGGAAACCGGCACCGCGCTATCCGTTGCTGGTGACGGCCACTTGCGAATTCGGAAGAAATGATGACCCGGGATTGATATCCACCTCTGAGCTCTCTCTCATTCATGCGGGCACGGGGTCGATTGGACTGGTGACCACCACCCGGCCTGTTAATTCAGCTACAAACTTTACGTTGAACAAAGCTTTTTATCAATCACTTTTTACAAAAGAATCAAACCAGTTTCGGGACCTCGGTTCTGTATTTCGCGATACGAAGAACAACAGCATAAGCGGAGTGTCCAATCGCAACTTTTCGCTCCTCGGGGATCCCTCCATGAAATTGGCGCTGCCATCCACGGAGGTGAAAATCACCTCGGTAAAGAATCTGACTTCAGGCTCGGATACATTGAAGGGAACGTCGAAAGTAAATATCAAAGGTTCCATCTTCACCAACGGCAATATTAATCCCGGCTACAACGGAACCCTGGCCATGACGGTATTTGATAAACCCACCAGCAGCACTACGAAAGGAGATGAAAATCCGCCCTTTGATTTCAAGCAACATGACAATTCACTATTCAATGGCCAGGCCAGTGTTCGCAATGGAGCATTTGAGATTGAGTTTACCTTCCCAAAAGAAATTAATCCAGCGGTGGGTTTGGGTAAGATAAGTTTATATGCATCCCCATCAGGCAATAATGCGGATGTCATCGGGGTCAGCACTTCGGTGAAGATCGGTGCACTTGAGCAAAATCCTGCCATCGATACCCAGGGCCCCACCATTTCCCTGTATATGGGCGACTCCACCTTCACCAATGGAGGTATTGCTGGCTCGGATAGCCGGATGGTTGCCATCCTCTCCGACAAGAGTGGTATCAATATTTCGGAATACAATTCTCAGCAAGTGTTGCGCGCCACACTGGATGATAGCCTCACCTTCAACCTGAATTCATACTATCGATCGGATGTGGATAACATTGCCCGGGGTAAAGTATCCTATCCGGTTTACGGCCTCAAACCGGGACAGCATCATCTGACCCTGTCTGCATTTGATACATTTGGGAATGGATCAACTGCCTCCATTGTTTTTTCAGTTTCCGATCAAAGCGGAATTCAAATTGAGCAATGGTTGAACTATCCGAACCCCGTTACGTCCACTACCATATTTCATTTCAAACACAATCGCTCCGGGGAAGACCTTGAGGCTGTGGTGACTGTCTATGACCAGGTGGGGCAACCTGTACTTTCCAGCACTTACCAAATCACGGGTAGCGCGTATCAAGTGGACCTTCCGCCATGGGATGGTACCACGGGTGCCGGGACAAAATTGAGCGCTGGGCTATATCTGTCAAAGCTTTCAGTTCGTTCTCTGCTGGATGGGTCCAAAAATGAAAAAATAACGAAGGTTATAATATCCAATTGATTACCTTTATCCCTTAGAAGTTGATTATGAATAGGTTAGCATTGGCTTTAGTCATCTCCCTTGCGGTGAGCGAGTTGTGCGCGCAAACCATCGGCGGCTCAGGAACTTCCCTAATCGGACAAGACAGTACCAACAGGGTGATCACCACAGCTGTTCCTTTTCTCATGATCACACCGGATTCGAGGGCAGCGGGTATGGGTGACGCAGGGGTTGCCACTACGCCCGACGCCAATTCTGCACATTGGAATGCGGCCAAGCTTGCTTTCATCGATAAAGGCTATGGCGTCTCTGCATCATACACGCCGTGGCTGGGAAAGATCATCAACGACATGTCAATATTTTATCTTTCGGGATTCTACAAGATCAATAGAAAGCAGACCGTAGCTGCCTCCATGAAGTATTTCAATCTTGGAGAAGTACAATTCAATCAAGGCCCTGACCCGGCCGACTTGCTGGGTCGGTACAATCCGCGGGAGTTTGCTTTCGACGTCACCTACTCAACAATTTTGACAGAACATATGAGTATCGGTGGTTCTTTACGCTACATCCATTCTAACCTCACCGGATATTTATCCACCAACTCATTTGATGCACGACCCGGAAATTCTGTGGCGGTGGACTTTGGTTTCTATTACAATAAACCCATGGTCTGGAAAAATTCCAACCTCGCTTTCGGCGCGACGATCACCAACCTGGGCGGAAAAATCTCCTATTCGGATGCCAACAACAAAGATTTTCTTCCCACCAACCTGAGAATTGGAACTGCTTATAAAATGGATTTGGATGCACGCAACAGTCTTTCGTTTGCTTTGGATTTTAACAAGCTGATGGTTCCAAGTCCTGCCCCAGGAAGTAAGACCAAGCCAATGCTTGCCGGTGTCCTGGGATCATTTACGGATGCACAGGGAGGATTCAAGGAGGAAATGCAGGAGATAACCACTTCGCTCGGTATGGAGTATTGGTATAACAATACCGTCGCCGGTCGCCTGGGTTATTTTTATGAAGCCCAGCCCAAGGGCAACCGCAAATACCTGACGGCGGGAGTTGGTTTTCGTGTAGACAAATTTGGTCTTGATGTGGCCTATCTTGTACCTACCAACAAACGAGAGAATGCTTTGGCTGAGACCCTGCGTTTCACCATTATGATGCTGTTTAAGAAAAAAGAAAAGGAAGAAGAACCCGTCACCGATTGATGACTCTACTGGATAGGTCCCAAGCTCCACCCTTTCGTCTTTCTTCGGATTATTCCCTTGCCCACCCTGAGGTTTTTCAAACTTCTGATGGAGTAAAAGTTTTTGCCTTTCGTGGGTTGCAGCAGGATGCTGTAAGACTTGAATTGATTATTGAGGCAGGGAAATGGTACGAACCCTCATTGGGTGTGAGCCAGTTTACTGCTCAAATGCTTTCCAAGGGTACACTCGCGAAGAATGCCTTCCAAATTGCTGAAGGCCTCGATTCATTGGGTGCGCACCTAGAGATCAGTCCAGGTTTTGACGTGGTGACACTTTCCCTGTTTGCTCTCCGGAAGAATTTAATGGCTGCGGCAACGATCCTGGCGGGGCTGCTGGTCGAACCATCCTTTGACGGAGAGGAGTTGAGGATCATGAAGGAGATTTTTGCTCAGAGTCTTCGGGTAAACAATGAAAAGACCAGCGTGGTGGCATCCAAGGAAATCCGGAAGGCGATTTTTGGTTCTGTCCATCCTTATGGCAGCAGCATAGAGGAGGCGGATGTGAAAAAAATTCAACGTGAAGACCTCGAGAAATTCTTTCAGACACAATTTTCTTTGCGGATGGTATTCCTGGTTGGTCAATTAACCGATCAGGAGGTTCGCGAATTGACAGATCTTCTAAGACCAACCATGGCCCGTGCCAAAAGAAAAAAAATAAACGACTCCTTTCCCGGCTCATCACAAACTCTTCCCAAACCAAAAAGCGTTCAAGCCTCTGTCCGTTTAGGGAAAAAATGTCTG
>JANYHW010000075.1 GCA_025358885.1 Cytophagales bacterium
TGAATGTGAGTATTTTTGAAGAACTTCAGAAACGTTCAACGACAACATGAAACGCTCAATACTACTTATCACACTTCTTTTTCTTGTGGCCGCAGCAGCCAGGTCTGGCAGCATTTCCGGACTGGTATTTAATGATGCCAACGGCAATGGCGTTCGCGATCAGAACGAATCGGGAATGAAGGGAGTCGCCGTCTCCGACCAGGTGAATGTCGTGGTCACAGACGGAAATGGATTCTATAATATCCCTGCGTCAAAAGGTTTTGGTTATGTGTTTATTACCCTCCCCCAGGGATACAAACCCTCCCGGTCTTACTACCAGAAAATAGAAGGCACCGGAACTGCACACGCGGACTTCGCCCTGATCAAAAGCCCGGGCCCCACACAATTCAAATTCATTCATGCCTCCGACACCCACATCAGCGACAAAAGCCTAGACCGCATGGCCAAGTTTCAGCATGTTGTCGATTCCGTGCGCCCTGACTTTGTGCTTATTACCGGAGACCTGGTGAAAGACGCCTTGCGCGTTGGAGAAAAAGAGGCTACCACCCTATACGAATTGTACAAAAGCGAAATATTGAAAGTGTCCTCTACCGTCTGGAACGTTCCCGGCAACCACGAAATATTCGGCATCGAACGGGAGTTGTCCAAGGTGAGTGCAACACACCCATTGTATGGAAGAAAAATGTACCGCTCCTACCTCGGACCGGATTACTACTCGTTTAACTTCGGCGGCATTCATTTCGTGGCATTGAATTCCCTTGAATTCGATGACATGTGGTATTATGGCTCAATCGATTCAGTTCAGCGGGAATGGTTGAAGAAAGACCTTGCTGCACAGCCCGCCACGATGCCTGTCGTTACCTTCCAGCATGTGCCGTTCTTGTCGGGTGCATTGAGCGTTGCAGGATATACTGAGTCGGGATTAGGAAGAAGTCTGGAACGTGAAAAGGGAAAGCTGCAATACCGCCACGTGGTGTCGAATGCGCATGAAATAATTACTATTCTTCAGACACATCCTTTCCCACTTGCCCTTGGTGGCCATCACCACGCTCGTCAATGGTTCTTCCTGGAAACGGAAGGGCAGCAAACCAGGTTTGAGCAAACGGCTGCCGTCGTCGGACCCAATGAAGATAATTCTTTCGTAATGCCTTCCGGGGTCGTGGTATACAACGTGAAAGGCGGAGAGATTGACGAAGGGGAGTTTATTCGCATCCGCTGAGGGTGGAGGTTACCCTGCAGATTCTGAATAATTTCCTGTCATCACATAAGGCGCCTCTCCCGATAGCTATCGGGACCGCGGGTGAGGGATAAAGGCCGCTGTAATGACGCGGCCGTGGAGCGATAAAACTTTGCCTGGAGTTGACCCATTTCCGAAGATTGCTTCTTTAAAGAAATAACTCCCTGTCATCACATAAGGCGCATCATTTTCCCGCGGTCCTAGCAAGGGCTTGCGGGTGAGGGATAATGCAGCGCCGGTGTGATGACTCGGCCACGCGGCCGTGGAGCGATAAAAAATAGCTTATTCAGGGATTTCCCCTGTCAAAAAAAAATAATTTCCTGTCATCACATAAGGCGCCTCTCCCGATAGCTATCGGGCTCGCGGGTGAGGGATAAAGGCCGGCGTGATGACTCAGCCACGCGGCCGTGGAGTCAAAAAGACTTTACCTCAATTCATCTTCATATTCTTCCAATCCGCATTCTGCTTCAGCAGAATGTAAGCCTTCTCCACTTCAGCCAATTGCTTTTGTGTAACATCATACACTTCCTTCTGCTGATCCGTCGGCGGACTGTCGGCACTTGACACAATGCCCTCTTTGCTCATTGCAAGGAATCGCTCCAGCACCTGTGGAGGATTCCTGAAAATGTCCATGCGCGCACCGGTTTGATGTACATCGTGAAGCTTCCCTTCCAATTGGTAAATTTTTTCCTCCAGGGCGATAGCAGTCTTTGATGCCTTTGGGTCATTGGTCATCTTGAGCAGTTTGGCCCGGGTGGTTTCCATTTCCTCTACCAACTTCAACGTGGCGTTGATGGAGTTGAACAATACGATACCCTGTGCGAACTGCTTTTGGATATCCTCGTCTGATGCTTTTGTTGTGGGGTCCTTAATAACTTTCACCGTTTGCCTTAATTCCTTTCCATGGGCCTTCAGCACGATGGTGTAATCACCCGGAGGAACCATGGGCGCAGTAAGCCCGGGACCGATGTCGAGATCATAGATAAACATGTTGCGGGCTCCTGTGGTGTCGAGTTTCACCCAATCATTGCCCCTTGGCTTTGTACGAAGTTTGGGAAGCTCGTAGTCTTGCAATCTCAAGTCCCAATAAAGTCGGTTAATACCTGGTTTGTTGGTGCCTTTGATTGTTTGGACCGTCTCCCCTTTTCCATTGAGCACAAGGACCTGAACGCTGTCGGCTGACTTATTCTTTAGGAAATAGTTAATGTCGGCGCCATAGGGAGGATTCCAGCCGTTCACAAAGCTATCGTCCGTCTTGATAGCATCTTTTTTCTGAAAGCGATAGGCGGGTCTTGTGGAGAAAAGATAGGCGTCGTTGGATGCAATTTGATCTGAGTATTCCCTGATCGGGGTAATGTCGTCGAGGATATAAATTCCCCGGCCATAGGTTGCGATGACGAGATCGCGGAAGTTTTTCTGCACAGTGATTCCATAGATCGGCACGGGAGGGAAATTGTTTTTCAAACGAACCCACTGAGCTCCATCATCGGGAGAGAAGTACAGGCCATTGTCCGTACCCAGCCACAACAACCCTTGCTTGCCCGGATCTTCGATCACCTGGTGAACAAAATTAGAATTGCTTGACGGAAGATTTGTGTTCAATCGCTTCCATGTCTTTCCGAAATCTGTTGTCTTATACACGTAAGTACCGAAATCCCCATTGTGATGGGCATCGACAGCAATCAAACATGCACCCGCCAAAAAAGGAGATGCATCAATATGCCGGATCGTTCCCCACTGCGGCAAACCGGGAATGTTGGGCGAAACGTTTGCCCAGGTTTTTCCGCCATCCTGCGTCATGTTCAGAATGCCATCATTGCTCCCGGCCCAAAGGATTCCTTCTTTCACGGGAGATTCGGCGAGAGAATATAAAGTACATCCATCCCATGTCATCAGGTTGTCGCTGGCCATCCCGCCGGAATTCTGCTGATGGGTTTTATCATTGGTGGTGAGGTCTGCGCTGATCAATTTCCAGCTCTGACCACGGTTGGAAGTCTCATGTACAAACTGGCTTCCCACCCAGACCCTTCCAGGCACATGTTTGGACAGGACCATGGGAAAATTCCAATGCCAGCGGTATTTCGCATCAGCCGGTGCGTTTCCAATCTGAGTTTGCGGCCACACGCGCACATCGCGGGAGTGCAGTGTGGTGAGGTCAAATACATCAAGTCCCCCATCGTAGCATCCGGACCACACAATGTTATTGTCAAATGGATCCGGCTGGGCAAAGCCACTTTCACACCCTCCTACTCCGCGCCACTGACTGAGTGGGATAGACCAACTTTCCAGGTTGCGGCTTGGTCCACGGTATGACCACGCATCCTGCCGGTTGGAGTAAACGAAGTAAGGGACCTGGTCGTCGACGGCAATGTGATACATCTGTGCAATAGGCACGTTGATGTTCTTCCATGTTTTACCGCCGTTGAATGAAAGATTTGCACAGCCATCGTGAGCGCACATGATCCGGTCAGGGTTCTTTGGGTCGAACCACATGTCATGGTTATCGCCGCCTGCGGCCCATTGATTAAAATCTTTTGCCCAGGTCTTCCCTCCATCCACAGATTTCTTGATACCAACGCATATCGTGTACACTTCATTTTCATTCCGCGTCGACACGCGAAGCCGGGTGTAATATCCTGCCCGCTGTCCCATGGAATGATCTTGTTGCATTAACTTCCAGCTGTCGCCACCGTTCTCTGAACGATAGAGCCGGGGCTCTTTATCCTCAATCAAGGCATAGACTACATTCGGATTTGTATAGGCAACATCAACAGAAGTTTTTCCCACTGGATGGTTGGGACCGCTCTCCAACCCGTTGCGCAACGGTTCCCATGTTTTGCCTCCATCTTTGGTTCTGTAAATGCCGCTGGCTGCTCCACCGCTTTTCAGGTTCCATGTTTTAATTTCTACTTCCCACATTGCCGCATAAAGAATGTTGGGATTCTTAGAATCCATCGTTAAGTCAGAGCATCCGGTATTTTCATTCAGGAAGAATACGCGCTCCCAGGTTTTGCCTCCATC
>JANYHW010000128.1 GCA_025358885.1 Cytophagales bacterium
TCCTGTCAACACGAATATTGAGGATTGATAGCGGTTTTTTTTATGGTGATTTTATTTTACCGGATACACTCGCAGAAGGGGAGTATTTCCTAAGGGCTTATACAAACCTGACCAGGAACTATGGTGATCAAAATCTATTCATGAAACCATTGCCGGTTATAGGTTTGAATGACAAAGCGGACCCCGGGCAGACAAGATTGGAAAAGACGACAGAGAATGGACTTTCGATCACGGCCGATAAATCCAAATATAAGACGCGTGAAAAGGTCACGCTCACCATCCGATCAACGGATAACGAAGGCAGGCCATGGGCTTCCAATATATCCTTGACGGTCACGGATATGCGCCAGGTGGTGCCCATAGGGGAAATTATCACGATCCAAAATGGATACCCTATAGATCGGACCCAAAGCTTTCCAGATATATCATTCAAATATCAAACAGAATTTGGCATCGGTTTTATGGGGAGATTCTTAAACGACAAGGGCAAACCAGAGCGAACCATGCTCAATATCTTGCAGCTGAATCCACCTAATGCCATGTACACCGAATCCAATGACGAAGGCATCTTTCGCCAGACCGGTCTGAATTTCAATGACAGTGCAACATTCCTTGTGAAGTCACAGAAGACAAAAGATTGGGTTTATGGCAAAACGGAACTTCTTGGGCGGGAGAAGCCAATGATTTTCTTGCCTCATGACTATCGTCCGTTGGATGTTATAAAAACAGGAATGCCGCAAAGATCAATTTCCGAATATGAAGTTCCCTCGGGCACAAGACTTTTGGAGGAAGTCACGATAAAGGGACCTAAGATTGAGCAGGAAGTAAGGCCTTACCGGACTTATGGCGATGCGGATGCCACAATCTCTGAAAAGAACATTAAGCTCGGATTCCCGAATTTACTTTACAGCCTGACCGGCATTCCGGGTCTTTATGTCTCTCCCGGTGCTCAGGAAATCAGGTTTGTTCGAGCCAAATATCAATCAAACTTCTTTGGCACCGGCGCTGGACCACTGGTTGTCGTGAATGACGTTCCCATGTTTGGTAACTCAGGTCAGATATTGAGTATGATTGATCCCTCCACCGTTGAGTCTATCCAGATCACAAAACGATTAAAGCCGACCTATGGAGCACAAGGGGCCAATGGCGTTATTGCCGTATACACCAGGCAAGGCATTACGAATACTGATTTACAACTCACCCCAAATTTTCAAAGATTGCTTGTTCGTGGTTATTCAACACCCAGAAAATTCAGGGCCCCCGAATATTCCGTTCCGATGAATGACACATCAAAGCCAGATTATCGTGCCACAATCTATTGGAACCCGGAGATAGTAACTGCATCAGCAGGAACGGCATCGGTTTCTTTTTATACTGCAGACTTACCTGGCCGATATCGTATTGTAGCTGAAGGGGTCACTCAAAATGGATTGCCGTTAAGGATTGTATATTACATTGAGGTAGGTAGTGATTGAGAAGTCATTGTTCGAGATAAATCCAGGAGCCCTGATAGGCGGGAATGAAATCGCAACTTATCCCTGGAATCATTGGTTTTTGGAATTGAATCATAACGTGGCGCATGGCAGGACATATATCGATACTTATCATGACTCTGTCGATCGCGCTCTCTGCCTCTGGTCAAATTATTACTGGGGTAGTAGTTGATTCGAAGACGCTTGAACCGCTTCCCTTTGCAAATGTTTACCTCAATAACACTACCATTGGTACAGTGACCGACATGCAGGGTAAATTCATTCTTAAACAACTACCCACTGGTTCCTTTGACCTTATTGTTTCTTTTGTTGGGTATCAATCCAACCGACAGAGCCTGACGATTGGTTCGACGGATTTGGATATTGGATCAACCAAACTTCTGCCCGATGAGCAGGAGTTGGCATCCGTTGTTGTGAAGGGAACCCGTGATAAAGAGTGGGAACAACAATTGAATCGATTTAAGCGAACCTTCCTTGGACTGGGAAGAGATGCTAAGGCCTGTAAGATCACTAACCCATGGGTTATCGAATTTGATAGTGAGACGCTCAATAGGAAGCTGAGTGCCAGATCAACCTCGCCCATTGAAATCGAAAATCTCTGGCTTGGGTATAACTTATATTATGACTTAACTGACTTTTGGGTTGTGGGGAACATGCTTACGGGAGAAATGGAGTCGGTTTTTTCATTCAGGGGATATACACGATTTGAGGAACTTAAAGCGAGGGACGAAGCGCAAGCTGCTTTGTGGAAACGTCATCGGGATCAATCCTATCGCGAATCATATAATTACTTTTTTGAGTCCATTCTTGATCATCGTATTTCGGGTCACGGATTTACGATCTACAAGGAAGATAAGGAAAACGACTCGGGATCAGGAGCAAATGCACATAAAGTAAGAGTGCGGCTGGACACCACTGAATTCACACCACTACCAGATGCCTGGAATAACCATCAAATCGTGCTCAATGGTTTAGTAGAGGTTTCCAATAAGAGTAAGCTTTTTCGACGATCCTCCAGTCAAATCAAAATTAAAGGTGACACGATCCATGTGAATAAGATGGGTTTCCCCTTGAATCCCGAAGACATTGTTGTTTATGGTGACTGGAACGACCAGCGGGTTGGCTCGCTGCTTCCCGCTGATTTTGGCAACGAAAAACCCCTTGCACCGACAGTATCAACTTTTTCAAGAAAAAACAAACTGCTTGTTCCACTCAACAACGTTCTGTGGTATGAGCAATTGTACCTGATGACCGACAAGCCATACTACTATCCTGGCGAGCCCCTGTGGTTTAAGGGATTCGTTCAATATGCGTCTCGTCAAATTCGGGATTCACTGAGCAGTTCTGTTTATGTCGAGCTGATAAGTTCAAAGGACAATATTGTCCAGACCAGAACGGTTGAAATTGATAGTGGTTTCTTCTTCAATGATTTTGTCATACCCGATTCACTGATTTCCGGGAATTATTACCTGCGGGCCTATACCAATTTGTCCAGGAACTTTGGAGTGGCAGGTGAATTTATCAAACAAATTTCTATTTTATCCATTACTGACCGGGCTGATCCAAGCCAGGAGGCAATAGAGGTATTGACGGATTCTGCTATTAATATTCTTTCAGATAAGTTGAAGTACAAAAAGCGTGATCATATTGCTTTAACACTAAGTGTTAGAGACATGTATGGAAATCCGGTTTCGGCTAATTTAGCCATATCGGTTACAGATGTTCGCCAGGTTGTTCCGATCCGGGACAGAAACACAATCAACAGTGAATTTATCCGGAACGATAGTTTCAACATCAAGGACCTCCAGTTGCAATTTCCGGTTGAAAGGGGTTTGAATTTTTCGGGCGAATTCCGGAATAAGAAGGGTAATCTTCAGTTTACCTCATTGAATGTGATGCAATGGAATCCGTTATCCTATATGCTCATCGACACCGACTCAACCGGTCGATTTTCTCTCAAAGGAATTTCTTTCCGCGATACCATGACATTTTCCTTCAAGCCGATAAACTCAAAGAATAACCTCACTGGAAGTGTTCGATTCTTCCCCAGGGAGATTCCGCGGTTTATACAACCCAATGAAACAGATCCTATCAAAATACTCGCAACAAACACACCCCAACGGTTTATTTCCGAATATGAAGTTCCGAAGGATTCAAAATTGCTGGAAGAAATTGTGGTGAAGGCCAAAAGGATTGACCCATATGAAAAGGTGCGTTTGCATGCAAATTATGTTTTTGATGCTAAGGATTTTCCTAATCAAAGCCAGGATCTAATGACTGCCCTTATGGGAAGGGTGCCGGGCCTGAGCATTCAACAGGCGGGTGCAAACAAAGTGAGCCAAAGTTTTGAATCATTAATTGAAATAACCGAGCCCGTTGTAACCTACTTCAAGAAGCCAATTGGCTTAGGCCCTGGTATAAAACTGGTGTCCGATGTTGAGTCTGTTCTGTTTTTTCGTGGGACGACCTATCGAGCGGCCCAAATGATTATAATTCCAAAGTCAGGTTCGCCCAATTCACCTCCTGCCCCCAATTTTCAATCGGTTAAGTTAATCGGGTATTCCAGCCCAACAACTTTTTCTGCTCCGGATTATTCTTTGGCGACAACGGATACCGGTCGTGTTGACTATAGAGCTACACTTTATTGGAACCCGACTATAAGTACCAGCCCGGGTTCCGGTCGAGCTTTAGTTTCTTTTTGGTCAGCGGATATCTCAACTACATATCGCATTGTGGTAGAAGGTGTAACGCAAAATGGAGTACCCGTCAGAGGTGTAAAATTCATAGAGGTAGATAATGATTGAGGAATCATTAATTTAGCCTTTGCCATGCACCCGACATCTTTCAAATTCAGCCATTGGTGGTTCACCTTCGTCATTTGCGCGCTTGCCTTTGAAGCCGGGGCGCAGGTCATTAAAGGAAAGGTTCAGGATGCAAAAACGCTCGAGCCACTTCCATTCGCCAACGTCTTCATCAACAATACTACCATTGGTACTGTGACCGATTTGAAAGGGAATTTTTCCCTGCAGACAATCAAGCAGCCAGGGACTTATGAGCTGGTTGTCTCTTTCGTGGGGTATGAATCTTTCAAGTCGGATATTTCCGTGGCCGCAGATGAGACGATTTCGGCGGATATAAAGCTTGTTCCGGCAGAACTGGAGCTGAATAATATTGAAGTGAAAGGAACACGCGACCTGGTGTGGGAAAAGAACCTGAAGCGATTTGAAAAGGTATTTCTTGGAAAGGATAAGCTCTCCGAGTCGTGCAAGATTTTGAATCCTTGGGTAATCGATTTTGACGATGATCTGATTCTCAAAAAGTTTACAGCAAAAGCCAATGACCCCATTGAAATATATAACATCGCCCTCGGCTATAAAGTAATGTTCTACCTGAATGTCTTTTGGGCGGACAAGACTTCTTACTTCATTTCAGGCAACGTAAGGTTTGAGGAAATGCAAGGCTTCAATCCGGAAGAACAAAAGATCTGGGAAGCCAATCGGAAAAATTCTTACCTGCATTCGAACCACCACCTGTTTAAAGCTATGGTGGAGAATCGGGTCAAGGGAGAAGGGTTTCGTTTGTATTCTGAAAAGCCGGAATATGAAAATGTCACGGTGCGTTCAGCCAATTTCAGCGCGGACCTTGGCCGCCTGGTTGTGCCCCTCGATACAAGCCACACTGTCTTTACCACTGATCAGACCGGGTTCTATAAAATAAAATTCAAGGGCAGGGTAGAGGTGCACTATCTCAACGAGCGTCCTTCTGTTCGAACCTACAGAGACATCCCCTACCAGGTAAGCTGGATTCGTCTGAACAAGGATTCTGTGGTAGTCAACCGCGATGGATTTGAGTTGAACCCGGCCGATGTTGTTGTTTCAGGAGACATGAGTTCCGATCGTGTCGCGAGAATGTTGCCTCAAAACTACCTACCCGGAAAATCAACCCCGGTGAAACATGAGGAAGTCAACGAGACGGTCATGTCCCTCTTTCAGGAAAAGATATACGTGAGCACAGACAAGCCATACTATTATCCGGGTGAGCCACTCTGGCTTAAAGGCTATGTGAACTACCGGTCTCCTGGTCTCCGCGACTCCATGAGCCGAACGGCCTACGTCGAAATAATTCATCCGAAGAGGAAAATCCTGTTCTCCAAGACCATGCAAATTGATAGCGGGTTTTTCCATGGGGATTTTATTCTGCCAGATACCCTCTCCCCTGGAACCTATTACATGAGGGCCTACACAAATTTTAGCAGGAATTTTGGTGATGAGAACCTCTTTGTTCGCCCGCTTCCCGTCGTCGCCCTTCGTGATAAGGTGAAACCTCAGGTAGCGACCGATAAGGCCCATAAGGATAGTTTGCTCACGGTAGTATCTGACAAGAAGAAATATAAACCCAGGGAAAGAATCAGCCTCACCTTCAAACTCAAAGATGATGAGGACCAGCCCATGGCTTCCAACCTCTCCATCGCCGTAACCGACGCAGCGCAGGTTGTCCCGTTGGAGGTTACGTCAAATATTTTGACCGGGTATCCCGTCGGTGAAATAAAGAAGGACCTTGCACGAAAAGATTTCAAGTATGCGATTGAATATGGCATCTCTTTCCCCGGTCAGTTCTTCAACACGAAAAATAAACCCGAAGAGGCAACATTGAATGTGTTTCAATTGGATCCGCGCAACTTCACCATGACCCACTCCGATCCGGCGGGAATGTTTACGGTGTCAGGCGTTACCTTTTATGACACCGCCCAATTTTCAATTCAATCAATAAACAAAAAAGGAGAGCCCTACGGCAAGGCAAAGTTGTTGAAGCGTGACGCACCCCCATTGGACTTTCCGGAACGTCCCTTCCCCGTGGATATTATCAAAACCGAATCACCCCAGCGGATATTTTCAGAATATGAAGTGCCGAGGGATTCTAAACTCCTGGACGCCATTGAAGTAAGGGCTACCCGGATTATCGTCGAAGATGTGGATTACCGGATTAAGCGTCCGTATGGAAAACCTGACTTTATTCTCACTTCCAAGGACCTGACGACTGCGTATGGTAATTTGCTTTACACCTTGCCTGGCAAGATTCCGGGGCTGATCGTGCGGCAGGTCATTAACAACGAAGAGTCAGCAAAATGGGTCGTCTACCTCCAGCGCGCTGTTTCGTTGGAATATCCGCCGGAAGTTATCGTGACGGTGAACAACGCCTTTGTCGGGGGAAGTCCTGCCGATATTCTCGGAGCCATTGATCCCAACAACGTGGAGTCGATTGAAGTGAAAAAGGGAGTCAATGTATTGTATGGTTTCTATGGTGGCTCGGGAATTCTTGCTATTTATACCAAGGATGGTTCAGGTATCGTCAAAGACACAGAAAGTCTATCCACCATTAAAGTCACCGGATTTGCACGACCGAGGCGGTTCAAGTTTCCTGACTATAGCGACCCCTCTGCCGAACACCCGGTGGACTACAGATCCCTGGTGTATTGGAACCCGGAAGTGGTGACTAACAGCATAACAGGTGAGGCAACTGTCTCATTTTATGCCACGGATTTGCAGGGAAGGTACAGGGTCGTCGTCGAGGGTGTGGCACAGAATGGAAAACCAGTGAGGGGTGTGAGTTTTGTGGAGGTGGATTGATAGACCCTCGTATTCAAATTCAGTTTAATGGATTTTGTATAAATTTTCTTTGAATTTGAAATGGTTGGCCGTGTATTGGCCTTTGGCAGACTTTGACTAACGATGAATCCGTGAAGTGCCATTTCTTAATATTCCTGATTTTTAGCGGCGTGACCCTAAGGGCCCAGACCATTTCCGGCAAAGTGATCGATGCAAAGACACTTGAACCCATGCCGTTCGCCAATGTATTTCTTAACAATACGACCATTGGAACCACCACGGAATTGAACGGTGAATTTGCTTTGAAGAACGTACGTCAGCCCGCCATCTATGAAGTGATTTTTTCTTTTGTGGGATATGAGTCCTATAAATTGAAGGTGAGCCTGACGGGAAATGAATTGTCTCTGGGAACGATCCGGATGAAGGCTTCGGAAACGGAATTGGTTTCCGTTGAAATAAAAGGAACAAAAGACACGCAATGGGAAAAGAAAATGAAGCGATTCAAAAAGGTATTCCTGGGGGAGGATGATGCCTCCGCGCTGTGTACCATTGCCAACCCATGGGTGGTGGATTTTGATGACTCCGGAAACAAGTTCAAGGCGACGGCGAGTTCCCCGATTGAAATTGAAAACAAGGCCCTGGGATATAAGGTGACCTTTTATCTCAAAAACTTTGTCGCCGACAATACCACCTACCTGATCGAAGGGAATGTACGGTTTGAGGAAATGGCCAGCACCGATGAGACAGAAAAGTCTTCCTGGGCACTTAGCCGCAGCAAATCCTACTGGCATTCACGCCAGCATTTGTTCAAGGCAATGCTTGACCAACGGATAAAAGGGGAGGGATTCAATTTGTATACTGAGATCAATGACCTTGTCAACACGACAACCCGATCAGCTTTTTTTAACCAGGAGTTGGGAAGCACCATGAAGATGTACGATACGACAGGCATCGTGGCACCGACGACTCAGGAAAATGTTTACAAAATAAACCTCAAAGGGAGGGTCGAGGTACATTATAAAAAGGAAAAAGTGTTGGTGCATGTTTATAGGGATGTTTTTAATCCGGTAAGCTGGATTACGCTGAAAAAAGGATTTGTCCTGGTTAATCGCGATGGCGTGGAGTTAAACCCTGCCGATGTGACCGTGGCGGGAGACATGAATAATGACCGTGTTGCGCACCTGTTGCCCATCAACTACCTGCCAGAAGAAACTGCTTTGGAAGACCAGAAGGAAGAGCTGCTTCCTTTTCTTGAGGAAAGGATTTATGTGCACACTGACAAGCCCTACTATTACCCCGGTGAATCCATCTGGCTGAGGGGATATGTTAGCTATCGTGCTCCATCGTTGCGTGATTCACTCAGTCGTACCGTGTATGTGGAATTGATAGACCCGATGAAGAGGTCCATCGCCCTCTCCGCAACACTGAAGATTGACAGTGGCTTTTTTAACGGAGATTTTTATTTGCCGGAGACTTTTGTTCCTGGCGCTTATTCTCTGAGGGCCTACACCAGCCTGGCACGGAACTTTGGTAATGACAATCTTTTTATCAAACCAATACCTATCCTTGCGGGGCAAGAAAAAGTAGACCCTGGTCAGGTCACAATCGTGCCTGTGAGTGGCAACCTGGTGTCCGTCGCCCCAGATAAGCAAAAGTATCAGACGCGGGACAAGATAACCCTCACCCTGGCCACAAAGGACGAAGACGAACAGCCATTGGCTTCAATCCTTTCCATTTCTGTCACTGATGCCGCGCAGGTAGTACCGGCAGAAGTTGGTCCAAATATTCTGGAAGGTTATTCTCTGTCTAAAGATAAACTGGACGGGGATAAAAGCATTCCCTTTCCTATTGAATATGGTATCACCTTCAAGGGTCGATTCCTCAATGCCAAGAACAAACCTGAGAAGGCCACCTTGAATGTGATGCGTCTAAGTCCGAGTGATTTCACCATGACACAATCTGATAACCAGGGAATGTTCACCGTGAGCGGCATTTCATTTTACGACACAGCCACATTCAACGTTCAGGGATATGCTGAAAAGGGCGGTCCTTATGGCAAAGCCGAACTGGTCAACAGGGATATGCCTTCATTGGATCTCAAGACACCAGCGTATTCACTTCCGCTGGTAAAGGCTGAAACTGTACAACGTTTGAAATCTGAATACGAATTGCCTCCGGATTCAAAAATGCTGGAGGAGATTGTCGTGAGGGGCAAGAAGATTGAGGAGGTTAAGGTTATGAAATCATATGGCAAACCGGATTATGTCTTAAAGGCCAAGGACCTGAACTCCAGCTATGGAAACCTGTTGATGACCTTGCCGGGAAAATTTCCAGGATTGATCGTGCGAATGGCCGATAACCCGGGCCCGGGTGGCTCCCCCGGGGAAGGTCCCCATTGGGTGGTGTATGTCGCCAGGGCGACCACCAGTTCGATATTGTTTCCCAAAGAGGTATTGGTGATGATCAACGATGTGGCCGTCGGCGGCACACCGGCAGATGTGCTAGGCACGCTCAACCCAAGCACCGTTGAATCCATCGAATTGAAGACAAGGCTCAGCGTGCTGAATGGAACGCTGGGAGGTTTCGGTGTTCTTTCAATCTACACCAAGACCGATGTCGACGAAGTTCCTAAAACGAATAAAAAGATTCCGATCATAAAAGTTCCAGGATATGTGCGTCCACGAAAGTTCAGGTTCCCGCGCTATGATGAGGTCACCGATGCAAGTGCTACGGATTTCAGGTCTTTGCTGTATTGGAACCCGGAAGTAAAAACAAGTGAGAAGACCGGCGCCGCCAGCGTATCATTTTATGCGGCAGATTTGCCCGTGCGTTACCGGGTGGTGGTGGAAGGTGTGACACAGCAGGGGAAGGCGGTGAGGAATGTCGTGTTTATTGATATCGTAAGTCGTTGACAGATAATAAGAATTAATCCTGGCTAGGATTACGCCGTACTACAGACTTGATAGGAACAAATCTGTGGATTTCTATGGCTATGATTTTCTGTCCGTTAGCTGTGATACACCCTCGACGCTACAATCAACCCATCGTTTATCTCTAACATTTCCCCCACCACCAAATCATCCTCCCCGTCTACGTGCCTTGAGTACTCCATAAACACCCGGTTCTCAAAGGGTGTTAACCGTATTACTTCATATTTCAATGATGGCAAACGTTGAAATGAATCTTTCCACCATGCACGCAGGGCAGCCTTGCCTTTGATGACTCCTTTCGTTTCTGGTTGACGGACTTTTAGTTTAGGACTGTAGTGTTGCGCTTGATCGTGGTACAGAGACAAAATACCTTCGAGGTCATGATGGTTGAAGAAGGTGAGCCATCGTTGGGCAATTTCTGAGAGTTGTTGGGTCATCACTGTGATGGGATTTTTCATGGCGAAATTAGCAAGAAACAGCAGGAGACTCTATCATATTCAGGTCAAAATGCTGCAGATCCATTTTGAATCGTGGTGACTTAACGTTTGGGCAAGCCATGGCCAACAAAAAAGTTTTGGAAACCGGAGTTGACTCACTATAATTGGTCAGGCTAAATCGCGCTCCATCAGGGACACAATTTGCTTACCTCATAATATGGAACAAACCAAAGCCAATACCTTTTCCTTCAAGCATATGGTAACCTGTACGGTGACCGTCGATGACCTCTCCATCCATTTAAAATCCGGCCCATTTATCAAAAGGGATTTCCTTCTGTCGAATGTGCAGCAATTCTATGCTTATCACCACACGGTCAACGCAAACTTTCTTTGTCTGTACATCAACTATACAGCCGACAATGGAAAGACGAAGAAAGTCCAGCTCATGTCGGGCGAGCGGGAAACCGGATTTCCGGCGTTGGTGAAAGAACTGGAGTTACGACTTCCCGGAAAAAGCCTGAACCACCTTTCCCAGGAGGAGGCCATGAAGCAATTGAAGACATTCAACCCGCAAGGGCCGATGGTCTATGTGATCCTTTGGATTCTTACGATGCTCATACTCGGGGCATACGAATATCCTGCCATGGTACATGCACTCGACTCCGGATTGGCCAAAGCAAGTGTCGCGGAAATTATTGAAGGTAAAGATTTTGGAACAAGGAATATCACAGTGAAAGGCATTCTGATCGATTCCAGCGTTGAGATGACTTCTACGTACCGATGGGACAGCTACAAACATATGTACCTCCCCATGGTGGACAATGACTGGAGGCAAGGTGACTCGATCCGCCTTGTGCTTGAGTCGGGCGAGAAATTTCTAGTTCAACAGGATTACAATGGCGTAATCCGAAATGTCGCGTGGGAAGGCATCGACCCAAAGATTGTGAATTTTTTCAACACCAACTATTCTCTGCCGGTGTCGAACCATGCCGTGCTGGTTGAGATCAATGGAAAATACGGAGACTGGTTTGATAGGACCGTTCCACTTGCCATCGCTGCTTTCCTAACCATTATCCTGTACATCACCTATCGAAATGCCATGAGGAAATTGCGGAGTCAGGCTCCATAGGTGGAATATTACTCCGACCCGGGGTACTAAATAGGCTCTTGTTTGATAGAATCTTGTCTTCTTTTGGATGGCGAATCCAAATATTCCTATCTTCGTATCGTTATTTTTTAAACTTATGCTCAAGCGCCTTCCGCCCATTTTTCGGAATTTCTATTTCGTCACGGGAATCACCTTCCTGGTCTGGATGACTTTTCTGGACACCAATGACCTCATTAACCGTTATCGTCTCTCGGCCAAGCTGCGAGCACTCGAAAACGAAAGGGAATACTACCAGGACAAAATCAAGGAAGTAGATGCAGACCGCCAGGAGCTCATGGGCACCACTGAACTGCTGGAGAAATTTGCCAGAGAGAAGTATCTCATGAAGAGGCCAACGGAAGATATTTTTATTGTCCAAGAAAAAGACTGATCCATGAAGAAATTGTTGGTCTGTGGGATGATGATGGTCTGCGGGATGTGTGCCTTTGCCCAACGAACCTTTGATGAAAACGCAAAACCATCATGGAAAGAACGCGTGTATTTCGGAGGTGGTCTAAGTTTTAGCAGCGGAACCAATGGCACTTACGGAAGATACACCTACGTAGGATTCTACCCAATCGCCGGATATATGATAACCAACAAGTTTTCGGCCGGTTCATTCATAACCTATCAGTACTACAACTACCCGGATGCCGGGAATAGTGTAACACAGTATGGCATTAGCCCTTTCGTTCGGTATAATATCGGCCAGGTATTCCTTTACAGTGAATACATGATCTTGAACACACCCACCTATGATCCCAATACTCCTAGGAAAATTTATAACCGTTGGCTCATGGGCCTTGGCTACCAGATGCCACTGGGAAAGAGAAGTTCACTGAACGTCATGGGTCTTTACGATGTGCTATATAATACCTCAGAACGAGTATTCAGCACGCCATGGGTTGTCAGGGTATTCTTCGCCATTTAAAAACCCACACCTAATTTTAGACCCAGTTGTTTGAGGTCTTCGGCTACCTTCGGGTCCAGAGGTATACCCTCTTTAGTTCTTTGCGCTTCAAACTCTCTTTCCGGATCTCCCGGGATAATTATATGCGGCTGTCCTTCCACTGTCTTTGCTGCCCTGAACCGGGTGATCCAGTTGTCCATATGTTTCTTAAATTCATCGGTGGTCCTGAATGCATCGACGCGCATGGCACCAAAGAAGTGTCCGATTCCTTCGCCAACCGGGTCCGCTGGCGGAGCGAGAAAACTTACAAATGGAGGGACCCATGGCCCATAGTTGGCCCCGGAAAGAACGGCGGAAAAGATATCCACCCAGGCTCCAAGGCAGAAGCCTTTATGACTTCCGTGCTCGCGATCACTACCCAAAGGAATAAGGGCACCTCCATTCTTTACCTCGTTGGCATCAGTGGATGGCGAGCCATCTTCCTTCTGGACCCAGCCTTCCGGTGCGTCCATATTTTTTCTCTGCAATATTTCCAGCTTGCCATTGGCTGCTGTGGTGGTGGCGAAGTCTGCAACGAATGGTGGTTGTTGCCCGGCCGGAATGGCAACGCAAATGGGATTTGTGCCCAATAACCGTTCGACTGAAAAGGTTGGTGCCACGAGGGGGCTGGCATTGGTCATCGCCATACCGATCATATCGTGTTCGAGGGCCATCATGGCATGGCGTCCGGCAATGCCAAAGTGGTTGGAATTTCTTACCGCCACCCAGCCCGTGCCACATGTCTTCGCCTTGGCAATGGCCACTTCCATGGCGAAGGGAGCAATCACCAGTCCAAGTCCCTGGTCCCCGTCTACAACGGCAGTGCTTGGGGATTCATGGACGATGCGGATATCTGGCTTGCTGTTGACTCGCTTTGCTTCCCACAGTCGAACGTAGCCACTTAATCGTGCGAGTCCATGAGAATCTATTCCCCTGAGGTCAGCGCTCAACAGTACATCCGTTGCCTTACGTGCCTGATCTGGGGGGCAGCCTATACGAAGAAAAATGTTGTTGGCAAATTCTGATAGTTGAGGGTAGGGGTAGGTTATGGGTGTCATGTGCCGCTGAATAGTCGCCAAAAATAAGGAAAGTCTTTGTGCATGCAGTTCACCCGACATCAAGGGCCCTATTCAATATTTCTACCTTCACCTATGGAAAGCGACGCGATCCTGCATCTATGTAATAAATCGAAGAATATGAATACCCAATATGCAGGCAAGATTATCACTGGATTGGCCTTTTTGGCCTTTTCCCTGGCAGTTTCGGCACAAACAGATAGATCTGTTGAGTCGAAAATATCCAACGTAACTGTCTTTCTCTCCAAAGCACAGGTGACCCGGGAAGTGAAAACACGGCTTGACCCCGGCAAAACAAACCTGATCATCACCGGCCTGACCTCTCAACTGGATCCGCAGAGTATCCAGGTCTCCGGGAAGGGAAGTTTTATCATTTTGGGAACATCCCACCGCCAGAATTATCTGAATGAGTTGAATATGCCCCGCACATTCAAGCAATTGAAAGACTCCCTCGAATACTACCAAAAGCAAATAGCTTTCGAGCAAAGCCAAAAAGAGATACTGACCAAGGAGGAGCAAATGCTGATCAGCAACCAGAAGATTGGAGGCGCCAATCAAAACCTGACCGTGGCGGAACTCAAGGCAATGGCTGACTTTTACCGCAGTAGGTTAAGTGAGATCGTTGCCGGGAGAATGAAGGAAGACGACAAGATCAAGCGCATGAATGAGAAGATGATTCGCATTCAGTCTCAGATCAATTCCCAAAACGAATTGTACAATCGTAACACCAGCGAAATCGTGGTGAGTGTTTCTGCTGATGCATCTACCTCGGCGGATCTTACCCTCAACTATGTTGTGGCCAATGCCGGCTGGTACCCGGTGTATGATTTACGTGCCATCAACACAAAGAGTCCCGTTCAATTGAGTTACAAAGCAAATGTATTTCAAGGAACCGGCGAGGAGTGGAAAGGAGTTCATCTGAAACTCTCTACGGCCAATCCTAACCTGGGCGGACTAAAACCTGAACTCTCTGCGTGGTACCTGACCTTCTATGAGCCGGTGACGACCATGATGAGGTACAAGAAAGCAGGAGGAAAGGCCATGGAACCAGCACCAGCATCAATGGCTGTGGAAGCAGAGTCCAAGGATGTGGCAGAAATAGTTTCGGACTATGTCACCACTGTTCAAACCTCCCTGAACACTGAGTTTGACATTTCTATTCCTTATACGGTTGCTTCCGCAAACCAACCCACATTGGTAGATATAAGGAACTATGAGATGAAGGCAGACTACCAATACTCGGTGGCACCCAAACTTGATCCTGATGCCTTCCTCATGGCCAAGGCAACGGGCTGGGAGGACTTCAGCCTGCTGCCCGGTGAAGCCAATATCTTTTTCGAAGGTACATTTGTCGGCAAGTCATTCATTGATCCGAATTCCATCAAAGACACCCTCGCTATTTCCCTTGGTCGTGACAAGCGGATTGTTGTGAAAAGAGAGAAAGTGAAGGATTTCACTTCGCGGAAAGCCATCGGGGCAAATATCAGGGAGACCTATGCCTATGAGGTCTCAGTGAAAAATGCAAAGCAGGAATCACTTAAGATTGTGGTAGAGGACCAGGTACCCATTTCACAGAACAACCAGATCGAGGTTGCCCTCCTTGACACCGGCAGCGCATCGTATAACAAAGACACCGGCAAACTCAACTGGACCTGGACCTTGCAACCGAGTGAGACGAAAAAGACTACATTCAAGTTTGAGGTGAAGTATCCAAAAGACAAGCCGATCTCTGGATTGTAAGCAAATTTTGGCCATGGGCTACACGGATTAGCACAGATTAAATCTTTGCTAATCCGTGTAATCCTGGCTATTGGTTCCTCCCGGGTTTTTTTCTGAGTGCCCCTTTTCTATTTTTATGGATGTTCCTCAGAATCTTTGGCGGTTTGGTCCTTGTACTGACTCCTCTGTTCCTTCAGGCGCAGGTCATCAATACAGCAACCATGGACACTGTGGAGACCACCGTGATCGGTCACGTTGGCCTTGGAGGTTATGTTGATTCCTATTATGGATATAATTTCAATAAGCCTGCCGATGGTGCAAATCCCTATTCCGTTTCGTCCGCCCGCCACAATGAATTGACCATCAACCTTGCTTATGTGGATGTACGCTATCGCTCCTCGTACATGCGGGCTCGCTTTGTACCTGGTTTTGGTACCTACATGGATGCAAACTATAAGCACGAACCCGGTTCCCTGAAGAATATGGTGGAGGCCAATGTGGGTGTCCTGATTTGGGAAAAGAAGAAGATCTGGCTGGATGTGGGTGTCCTTGGATCACCATATACAAACGAAAGCGCAATTTCAAAGGACCACCTGATGTACACCCGATCCTTTGCCCCGGAGAATGTTCCTTACTATGTCACGGGTGCAAAGTTGTCGATACCCATCAGTCCTAAGGTGAATACCTATTTCTACGTGATCAATGGATGGCAGGTGATCCAGGACAACAATACGGGAAAATCCATAGCCACACAGTTTGAGTATCGTCCGAACAAAACAATGCTATTTAACTGGAATACCTACATCGGGGACGAACGGTCATCGTTGCATACTGACTTTCGTATGCGATATTTCAATGATTTTTATTGGATTTACAACCGCGGTGGAAAGTTCTCTGCTACCTCGAGCTTTTATTTTGGGTATCAAACCAAGGAGAGCGCCTCGACAGCTTCCTGGTGGCAGGCCAATTTCATCGGTAGTTATGCCTTCACACCCATATTCTCTTTGTCTGGCAGAATTGAACATTTCAATGATCCGGAAGGTGTGAATATAGTTCCCGTTACGGGCCTTCAGGGTTTCACTGCTTCCAGTTTCGGGGCATGCGCGAATTTCAAGTTGCACAAACTGGCTCTCCTGCGATTTGAGGCCCGAAGATTCTTCTCAGAAAATAACGTGTACCTGGACCCTAATCAGAACCCAACCAACGGCAGCACTCTTTTGATCGGGAGTCTCACTGCCTGGTTCTAATGCCACTGCGACAAAACTCCTTCCTTGAGGGAGTAGGAGGACACCCGAATCCTTTGAAGGGAAAATGTATCAATCAGGTACTTTACCAGGCAGCTGGCTACGACAATCATGTCAACCCGCATTTCGATCATTCCGGGTATTTGCATCCGCTCCGCCCGGCTCTTTGAAATCAATTCACTGTGAATGACAAAGAAGTCAGAAAGGGTGAGCGGGGTCTCCGGTGAATCAGGTGTAATGTTAATGCTTCGCCGGATGCAGTGGATTTCGCTTAATGTGTCAAACGTTCCTGAAGAGCCTGCCAGAGTCCGGATGTGAAATAATGGGACAACTTCGGCAAGCGGCTTTAGCTTGTCCAGGATGTAAGTTTCCAAAAGTCCGACTTCCTCGGCAAGAATCGGATCATGCCGATGAAACAATTCGAGCAGCCGCTGAGCTCCTATTTCAAAACTCTTTTTCCAGAAGATTTTTTCACCATCGGCAATGATGAACTCCACACTCCCTCCGCCGATATCCACAATGAGTGACTTTTCTTGTCCCAGGTCCAGCGCTGTGCGGACTCCGTAATAAATGTATTCTGCCTCCTGATCACCAGAGATAAGTTTCAGGTTCATGCCGGTTTTCCTTTGAAATAATTCCAGGACATCTTTACCGTTTCGGGCGCTGCGCAGTGCACTCGTGCCGAAGCCAATTGACTTGGTGACCTGCCACTTCTGCAGGAGGCCAGCAAAATTTATTAAACATTTCAGCCCGCGCTCCACAGCTTCGTCGGTGATGGTTCCGTTGTTGATACCTCCCATCCCAAGTTTGACCGCCACCTTTTCGCGATGCAGGATTTTTGACTGACGGTCGTGGCGTTCGGCAATAAGTAGATGAAAAGTATTGGTTCCCAGGTCGATGATGGCAATTCTTTCCGGCATGTGAGGCGCAGAGATTTAGAGACCAGCCAAGTTAGCATATCGGTGCAAACAATAATATATTTGAATTACAACCGCAACGCATGAGTCAATCGAAGGGCCCTCGCACCGACAAATTCAAAGAACTCGACCGCAAGAATCAGGAAGCCTTGATGGGCGGAGGCGAGAAACGCATTGAGCAACAACACAACAAGGGAAAACTGACTGCCCGGGAACGGGTCCTTCTGCTCCTGGATGAAAACTCATTCGAAGAGCTTGGAAAATTTGTCCTGCATCGGGGTAAGGATTTCGGACTTGATAAGGAATACTATCTGGGAGATGGTGTTGTGACGGGATACGGAACTATCGATGGAAGGCTGGTGTACGTCTTCTCTCAGGATTTCACTGTATTTGGCGGTTCTCTTTCAGAAACACATGCTGAAAAAATTGTGAAGATCATGGACCTCGCCATGAAAAACGGCGCACCCCTAATCGGACTCAATGATTCGGGCGGTGCCCGGATACAGGAAGGAGTGGTCTCACTGGGTGGATATGCAGATATTTTTTACAGGAACGTCATGGCATCAGGGGTTATACCTCAGATTTCTGCGATCCTGGGCCCATGTGCGGGAGGTGCAGTGTATTCTCCTGCCATGACCGATTTTATTTTTATGGTTGAAAACACCTCGTTCATGTTTGTTACTGGTCCAAACGTAGTTAAAACAGTAACGCACGAAAATGTCACAGCCGAGGAATTGGGTGGCGCCACTACCCACAGTACCAAAAGCGGAGTTACACATTTCTCTTGTGCCAATGAGGCTGAGTGTATTTCACAAATCAAGAGACTATTTAGCTTCATTCCTCAAAATTGTGAAGACCCCGCACCCCGGTTGCCCTACCCCGGTGGTGATGAAAAGAGGCCGGGCCTTAACGATATTATTCCTTCAAATCCGAATCAGCCTTATGACATGAGAGAAGTAATTGCCGGCACCGTAGACGACGGAAGTTTCTTCGAGGTTCACAAGAACTTTGCTGAGAACATGGTGGTAGGTTTTGCGCGTCTTGCCGGCCGGAGTATAGGCATCGTGGGCAACCAGCCTGCTTCCCTGGCGGGTGTGCTGGACATTGATGCCAGCGTGAAGGGAGCAAGGTTCGTTAGGTTCTGTGACAGCTTTAACATTCCCCTGCTGGTGCTGGAGGATGTTCCTGGATTCTTACCTGGCACTGACCAGGAGTGGAATGGTATTATTGTCAACGGCGCGAAGTTGTTATATGCCTTTTCGGAAGCCACCGTGCCCAGGGTGACGGTCATTACCCGCAAAGCGTATGGTGGTGCTTATGATGTGATGAACTCAAAACACATTGGTGCGGACATGAACTACGCCTGGCCCTCAGCAGAGATCGCGGTGATGGGAGCAAAAGGAGCCGCCGAAATAATTTTCAAAAAGGAGATTTCCGAATCAACTGACCCGGAGGCCAAGCTCGCAGAAAAAGTGGATACCTATACACGCAAATTTGCGAACCCTTACAAAGCGGCTCACCGGGGGTATATCGATGAAGTTATTTACCCTGAACAAACGAGGGAAAAACTTATCAGGGCATTTCAAATGCTGGAAAATAAAGTGGCGGTTTTACCCAAGAAGAAGCACGGGAATATTCCACTGTAAATTTTCAGCTTGCTCTTTTAATTTATTTTCGAGGTCTCTTAAGATTCTCAAGGGCTTCCTTATTCCCCTGGGCTGCTGCCAGTCGCCACAACCTATCTGCTTCTACTTTGTCTGTGGGCACACCGCGGCCGTTGGAGTACATCGATCCCAGATTGTTTTGTGCGTCCGCATTGCCCTGATCCGCCGCCTTGCGATACCACTTGACCGCCTCTATATAGTCCCGCTTCACGGAGCGTCCATACTGATACATGTAGCCCAAATTGCTTTGTGCATAGGCATTGCCCTGGGAGGCGGCCTGGGTAAACAGTTTGAATGCTTCGTCGTCGTCTTTGGAAACACCACGACCGTTCAGGTACAAATAGCCTAAACTTGTTTGTGCATCGGAATTCCCGAGGTCGGCGGCTTTGCGAAGCCACCTCAAGGCCTCTGCATCGTCCTTGGTAACCCCAACGCCATTCATATACATCCAACCCAGGCTGTTTTGCGCGGGAGCATTCCCCTGGTCCGCCGCTTTGCGATACCAGTTGACAGCCACCGCCTCATCCTTGGCAACTCCAAGTCCATTTTGACACATGCGTCCCAAATTGCTCTGCGCATAGGCATTCCCCTGCTCTGCTGATTTGCGATACAACTTAACTGCCTCCACTGCATCCTTGGTGACTCCCAGCCCAGTCTCAAACATCCAGCCAAGGCTGTTTTGTGCCCATGAATTTTTTTGATCCGCAGATTTGCGGGTCCACTTAATGGCTTCAGCTTCATCCTTGGCAGTGCCCCGGCCTGTCGCGTACATCCATCCCAAGTTGACCTGCCCGTCTGAGTTTCCCTGTTCTGCCGACTTTCGATACCAGCGGACGGCCTCGGTTTCGTCTTTGCTGACTTCGAGGCCGCTGGCATACATCCAACCCAAACTATTTTGTGCGGCGGCGTTACCCGCATCGGCTGCCTTTTGATACCAAGTCAGTGCTTCACCGTAATTCTTCAGTTTGTAAAACTCACTTCCTTTGATGAACCATTGCTCAGGTGTTTCGGTGTTGTCTGAATTGACTGAATTATTATCGGTGATTGTTTTGTCAACCCCAGGAGATTCCCTTTTGTCAAAGTAAAAATCTCCGCCGATTGAATTGTCCACCACGGAGGGTAACTGCTTTCCCTGCGACTCGGCGTTTACTTCCTGCTTGACCTTTCTGAATACCTCATCGATATTCAAATTGGGTTCATTGATATATTTCAGCAGTTTGGAAGTAAATAGTCCATTCTTCCCTGTTCCGTCTGATGCCAGTGTTCCCGGCTGGGTAGCAAAGACAACGATGGATCCCTTGGGTGGCTCGACTGCGCCCAATCCCTTCACAACATCGCGGCTGAAACTTGGGAACGCATTCGTTCTGCATGCATCTACGAGGAAGATGTTCAGGTTATTGTTGGATGAATTCAGCACAGACAAAAAGGAATTCATTTTCACACATTGCTCCTCCATATCCCCGGGGATTTGCAAAGTGGCCGCGGCAGGTATGAGATAGTTTTCACCTTCAAATTGCGTTCCATGCCCGGCATAATAAATTATTCCAACTGACCCGGTCTGATTGCGCATGATGTTGTAATAGCGGGTAATGGCTTCCTTGATTTCATTTTTTGTTTTTGGATCGTAGAGCGACTCGACGCGGAAACCTTTTGACTCCAGCGTCTTAGCCATGGCAGACGCATCGTTGAGTGAGTGGCGCAAAGGGGGGACGTTCACATAATTCTGGACGCCAATAACCAGGGCAATTCTTTTTTCCTGCTGTCCAAAAGTCTTGAGTCCAATCAGGAAAAGAGCGCTGACTCCGAGAATGACCTTGATAATGAACAATTTCATAATCCAGTGACCCCACAATAAAGATAACCTGAATTGGAGCACAATTCAATAACAATTGATCCATAATCATCAATCCTATGGACAAAATTTGAATTCTTGCATTAAATTTGGAACCCAATCCAATCCACCATGGACAAAAAAAGCAAAGAATTCCTCTTTAAATATCTCAACAACTCATCCCCCACAGGTTTTGAACACACAGGTCAGCAGATTTGGCTGGATTATCTCAAACCTTATATTGACGATCATATGGTAGATGTCTATGGAACAACAGTAGGCATAGTAAATCCCAAGGCTCTTTATAAGGTGGTGATAGAAGCGCACGCGGATGAAATATCCTGGTTTGTAAACTATATCACGGACGAAGGTTATATCTATGTGCGACGCAACGGAGGTTCTGACCATCAGATTGCTCCTTCCATGCGTGTCAATATTTATACCGACAAGAGAATTGTAAAGGGTGTTTTTGGCTGGCCTGCCATCCACGTGCGTGATGCTGGCAAGGAGGAAGCACCCAGTCTGAAAAACATTTTTATCGATATCGGAGCAGAGTCAAAAAAGGAGGTGGAGGCCAGGGGCGTTCACGTCGGTTGTGTGATCACCTTTGAAGATGAGTTCATTGAACTGGGTAAAAACTTCTTCGTTGGGCGTGCACTGGATAACCGCATGGGAGGATTCATGATTGCGGAAGTGACACGCCGTCTCAAAGAAAACAAAAAGAAACTTCCGTTTGGACTGTACATTGTCAACGCTGTTCAGGAAGAAATTGGACTGCGGGGAGCTGAAATGATTTCACGGCGCATCAAACCTGACCTTGCCATTTGTACCGATGTCACCCACGACACGCAGTCGCCGATGTATAACAAGAAAGAAAGTGGAAATTTAAAATGTGGCCTTGGCCCCGTGGTATGTTATGGACCGGCGGTACAGAACAATGTGTTAAAGATGATTATACAGACTGCTGAAAAAAAGAAAATTAGATTCCAAAGACAGGCCGTGTCACGTTCAACGGGAACGGATACGGATTCCTTTGCATACTCCGCAGAAGGGGTGGCGTCAGCCTTGATTTCCCTTCCATTGAAATACATGCACACGACTGTGGAAATGGTGCACAAGGAAGATGTGGAGAATGTTATCAAAATGATCTATGAAGTTCTGCTCCAAGCCAAGCCTGGACAAGACTACAGGTATATCAAATAGGTAATAGCGAAGTTGAGCTGAAGCCCATGCGCAGTAGCGCTTTAGCGAACCATATGACCTGGCAATCCTCCATCGATCAAATGGGCAACAAGATTGAGTTAGCTAACTCTCCTGCAAGAATTGTCTCCCTCGTGCCATCCCAAACTGAGTTGTTGTATGATCTTGGTCTAGACGACCGTGTAGTGGGCATAACCAAATTCTGTGTCCATCCTCCGTTTTGGTTAAACTCAAAAGCGATCGTGGGGGGCACCAAGAATTTTCAGATCGAAGCCATTGGACGTCTCCAGCCAGATCTTATCATCGGCAATAAAGAGGAGAACGATCAGGATCGTATCACTAAGCTTCAAAAGCACTTTCCGGTTTGGATGTCGGATATTGAAAATCTCAGAGAAGCACGGAGTATGATCAATTCAATCTCGATGCTTACCGACTGTCAAGGGAAGGGAATAGAAATTCTAAAAAAAATTGAAATGGCATTTTCAGAAATGAAGCCGTTGCCTCCGATGAATGCACTTTACCTGATGTGGCGCAATCCCTGGATGGGCGCAGGCCGCGGAACCTTTATCCACGAAATGATGACGAGATCGGGCTTAGTCAATGCACTATTCAATCAGCAGCGATATCCGAAGCTTTCCCAGGAGACAATGAAAGCACTAAATCCCGCGTTGGTTTTGCTTTCATCGGAGCCTTTCCCTTTCCTGGAAAAGCATATCGACGAAGTGAGAGCAATACTTCCGCACGCAAAAATCATGTTGGTTGATGGTGAAATGTTTTCGTGGTATGGGAGCCGCCTCATGTTGGCGCCGACCTATTTCAGTTCGCTAAGCCTTTGATGCTGAACCCCATCACCTGCATATCCTTCCAGAAAGATGGGTAAGACTTATTAACCACCTCAGGCCCTTCAATGGAAATATCCATCCTGGTGGCCAATGGCGCGAAACCCATGGCCATGCGGTGATCATGATAAGTGTGAATATGAGGTTTGTCCTTAGGTAATTTTCCGGGCTCCAGTTGCCATCGCCCCGGCGTTTCAGTGAATGAGGTACCAATTTTCGCCAACTCAGTTTGGAGGGCGGCTATCCGGTCGGTTTCCTTTATTCTCAGGCTTTCAAGACCTGTAAATTCTCCCCTTATGTTTCTGGCGGCACATACAGGCAGTACGGTTTGTGCAAGGTCAGGGCAATTGGTGAAATCCCATGAGAATGTTGAATCGACCTTGTCATTTTTCGACAATCGGAGCCCTGTCTTTTGGAACTCTGATTTTACCCCGAGTTGAGCCATGATCTCTACAATAACGCGATCACCCTGTAGGGCCATGGAATCAACATTGGGCAACAGCACACTGGCCGATTCAGCCAAAGAAACAAAGGCAAACCAATAACTGGCCGCAGACCAATCCGGTTCGACCCTGTAATGGGTTGGCCGGTAGCGTCCGGGTTGGATCCTGATTCTCGACTTATCCATTTCAGGTTTTATGCCGAATAACCCCATGAGTTCGGCCGTCATGGTTAGGTACGGCCAGCTTCCCACCTTTCCTTCAAGGCTGATCACAAGACCCGAGGGTAGGGTGGGAGCTATCATCATCAATGCGGAGATAAACTGACTGCTTACGTCTCCCGGGATGGTAATTTCATTTCTCAACTGCCGGGGGAAAGCCCTGATTTCAAGTGGGGGAAATCCCTCTTTGTTGGTATAGTCAATGGTTACTCCAATTGAGCGTAGCGCATTTACAAGCAAGTGAATGGGGCGTTCCTTCATTCTGTCCGTTCCGGTAAGGAGTTTGGGTTGTCCCTTAACGGCGAAGTAGGCGGTGAGAAAGCGCATGGTGGTGCCTGCATCCATCGCATTGATCACGTGATCAGGGGTAGTCAGGAGTGATTGCATGAGCTTTGTATCGCGTGCATCAGACAGATTTTCCAATGTTCCCTGGTTTTGTGTCAAGGCATTGATGATGAGGGCCCGGTTGCTAAGACTTTTGGATGATGGCAATGATTGAACGCTTCCTTGCAGTGAAGAATTTCTGAAGATGTCTATCTGGTTAATCAAGGTTTGTTCGTTTTGATAATATCACGAAAACGGGGTAGAAAATTTTTTTGAGGTATTTAATAGCTTTGTGAAACAAATTAATTTCAAAAATAGTTAAGGTAAGTATGAGTACAACACGCAAAGTTGCGATTGGTATCGGGATAGCAGGGGGCGCGCTCCTGGCGGCATGGTTGCTAACGGGCGACCGTAAGAAGAAGACGAAAGAATTCATCGCCAAGAAAGCCAGTAACCTAAAACGCACCTTCGACAAGAACGAGGGGGCCTCCGAAGATACCGATGCACACTATGTCTGAAACCGCCGATAGTAGTCTGTCGCCTCGCGGATTTCTTTTTCGCTGACGGATACATCCCAAACGGCCTTTCCAATTTGCTTCGGGAGGGCCATGAGTATCTCTTTTCCCCTGTTTTTCTTGTCCTGCCTGAGAAGTGAGAGCCATTCCGTATAGCCCGGCACCTCGATTTTTCCAAAGATATTGATGATAAAGGAGCTAATTTCCTGCAGTTCCTTGCCAGTAATGAGTTTCTTGTGAGCTGCTATACTGGATTCCATAACCATACCTGCTGCAATAGCTTCTCCGTGAAATAGCCGATGCCCAGACTTCATCAAGTGTCCCTCCAGGGCGTGGCCGATGGTGTGTCCGAAGTTCAGGATTTTGCGGAGGCCCTTTTCTCTGGGGTCACGCCTTACTACGGTGCTTTTGAACTGGATTGAGTGCTTCACCAATGTAAGCCAAGGCTGGTCCTCCAGGGAACTCTTCCTGAGTCTCGTCCACATGCTCTTGTCTCCAATAAGGCAGTGCTTGATAATTTCGGCAAAACCAGATCTCAATTCGCGCTGAGGGAGGGTCCTTAAGAAATCGGTTGAAATGTGGGTATACAACGGTTCCTGAAAGACTCCAATATGATTCTTATAAGAACCAAAATCAATTCCGAGCTTACCTCCAACGCTGGCATCTACCTGGGAGAGCAGTGTGGTGGGTACGAGGATAAAATCGATGCCGCGTTTAAAGGTCGCTGCGCAAAAGCCACCCATATCTCCCAGGACGCCGCCGCCGATAATGATCAGGAGGGAATGACGATCAAACTCATGCTCAGTAAGTCGCTGCCAGATGTATTGGGAGGTAATCAGATTCTTATGTTCCTCGCCAGCGGGAACTTCTATCAAATGGTGCGCAGGAAGTATTTTCTTAATCAGGTCATAGCAGTAATGTCGCGTGTTCTCGTCGACCAATACCCCAATGCTTGAGTAGGGGCGAAAGGTAGCCTTGCTGAAGGAGGGAGTCGTTTG
>JANYHW010000148.1 GCA_025358885.1 Cytophagales bacterium
TTCAACCGGTCCACCTTTTCCCGTTTTGTCTACGAATAATTTCATGGCCGATTCCCATGATATCTCTATTCCATTGGAGTAAATCGGAGAATTCCAGTACGCCTTATTTTGATATCCTCCGGCATCCACAAATCGCTTGTAATCTTTGTTACTCACTTCATAACGGTCAATCAGAAATTCACCCACCCGTTTGCCGCCATTTTGTTCAAGTCCGACTATATACATCGGGGTGGTCCTGGCCGGAATTCGAACCATGTTTTCCGGAAGTGTACCAACGCTGTCCATCTTGAATACATTTTCCGGATCAATTCTACCGGACGTGACAAGGATCGTTTGATATCCGTCCTTCTCTAGTTTCACCCTAATACCAAATGGTATCCTGGTTTTTTGCAAAGGTGTTGTTCCCACCAATCGCCACTCATCGGCAGGTCTTTCGTAGTCCTTCCAATAGACCTTTGCACCGGGAGGTTCCGTATTCAGGGAAACATTCCTTGATATTTTTGGCCAAAGCCGGATCAAAGTGGAATCATCTGAAATATACCTCTCCGCTTCCTGGGCCATTTCAAAGGCACGGGAAGGTGCAACAAAATTATCATCCACCATTTTTTGAATGGCAGGAAGCAACTCCTTCCTCGCATTTTCCCTTGCCAACCATTTAGGTATCATCAGAACCCCTGCTATTCCGAGAAGGACAATGGGTACAGCGTACCAAATGAATTTGATTTTCGAGGAAGATTTTGGTTCAGAAAGTTCTTTTGCTTCGACAATTTTTTTTCCTGATTCAGGGTTGACTGGAGGCAATGCTTCCTTTTTTTCTATGACTGCCCGGCTGCCGGTTTTCTGACTGTTCTTGAGACCATTAATAATGTCTTTGACCGCATGTGCCACCTTATTAATCTGGTCGCGGTAGAGGACCTGGTTGGGACTTTTGATCTGCTCATCATCCTTTGCCCGCAATTGACGGTTGACTCCAGGCAGGCGATAAATGAAATCCACCGGGCGCATGACTTCTTTTGTCTCCGCTTCAAAAAGTGCAATATCTTCGGCATCCAGGTCGTGGATTCTTATGGGAAGGATTCGTCCTGCGATATTTCCATTGGCCAGGCGCACATTCTTGCCAAACTGGTCATTGGCTATCTGCTGATGGAATGCCACGAACTCATTTTGCCAGGCAAAACTTTTAGGATCACAATAGGTTTGAGAAATGATGGGAATAATGATCAGGCTTTTCAGCTTGCCCTCGAGGCTCCGGTTGACGTTGTGGGTTTCAAGAAGGCCGTCGTGGGGGTTCTCGTCAAAGTAGATGGATACATCATCTTTGAAAGTTGCCTCCAGTTCCTTCTTTAGGTTGGTGACAAACTCGGTTACCCAGCCATCGTACTTGTTGTCTTTCTGACGGTAGGAGATGAAAATATCGTATTCGAAGCCGGGAAGGAGGGATGCCATAAATCAAATATACAAACTGACAGGAGTCGGGCAACCCTAGAATCGCACTGCGTTGATGGTTAGTTGTTAGCTAATCATTCGCGATGACCTGAGTGCTTCATTCTATTAAATGGTGAGTGATACAGGACATGTTTAACGGATGATGTAATATTGTTTCTTCAGATCTGAAATGGTCAAAAAAAGAAAAATATTTTGGGTTGGCGCCATTTGCTTCCTCGTCTGCTTGCTGGTGATGCTGCTTGAGAATTGTAATTCTCCGGATGATAAAAAGGAAACCAAGGCGGTGACAATGAGTACTCCTGATGCCTTTGTTGGCTCATCCACCTGCCAATCCTGTCATGCAAAAGAGTTCAAGGATTGGCAAAAATCTGATCACTTCAGGGCCATGGAGGGTCCGAACGATTCGACCGTGTTGGGAGATTTCAACAACGCTTCGTTTACAGCGGATGGAGTGACAAACCGCTTTTATAAAAAGGACGGCAAGTTTATCATTAACACCCAGGGTGAAGACGGAAAGAATCATGACTACGAAGTCGTGTACACCTTTGGATTCTATCCCTTGCAGCAATACCTCATTGCTTTTCCCGGCGGACGTTTGCAATCGACACGGGCGAGCTGGGATTCACGCTCTCAAAAATGGTTTCATCAATATGCCGGTCAGAAAATTTATCACCATGACTGGATCCATTGGACGGGCACCGGTCAAAACTGGAATACCATGTGCGCGTCTTGCCACTCCACTGACTTTCAGAAGAATTATGACTTCTCGAAAGATTCGTACAACTCCGAATGGAAGGAACTCAATGTAAGTTGTGAGAGTTGTCATGGTCCCGGGAGCAAGCATGTCAATTTCATAAATTCTCCGGAACACAAGAACGGAGACCATATTAGGAACGCGGGTCTTCTTTATTCAAAAAATACAAATCCTCAAATTCAACTCAATACCTGCGCTCCGTGCCATGCACGAAAAGCGGATATCTCCTCATCGGTGATTCACTCCGATGAGATCGTCGATAACATGATTCCGCAGATCATCACCAATGAATTCTATCATGCCGACGGACAAATCAGAGAAGAAGATTATGAATATGGTTCGTTTACCCAGAGCAAGATGTTTCACAGCAACGTGCGCTGTAGCAATTGTCACAATCCCCATTCCGGAAAGCTGGTCATGACAGGAAATGCCCTGTGCATGAGTTGCCATAAACCAAAGTACGATACAAAGGAGCATCACTTTCACATGGTCAACACGGCGGGAGCAGAGTGTATCAGTTGCCACATGCCCATGAAAACATATATGGGTGTCGACAACCGAAGGGACCACAGTTTCCGAATCCCGCGCCCGGATCAATCGGTCGTCTACGGAACGCCGAATACATGCACCAGCTGTCACAAGGAAAAATCTCCTGCTTGGGCAGCAGAGGCAATAAGGAAATGGTATGGACCTGAACGTGCCTATCATTTTTCCGACGACTTATTGCCTGGAAGTCAGCTTACGGGTAAGAGTGAAAAGCACCTGATCAAATTACTTCTCGATACTGCATCACCCGAAATTGCCCGGGCGACTGCAGCCAGCTATTTGACGGGAATGCAAACCCGGGCGGGAGCGGATGCTCTGGTTGCTGCATTGAACGACAAGAAAGCGTTGGTGCGCTACCAGGCAGTCCGGTCCCTGGAAAATTATCCTGTGGATTCATGGATTCAATCCGCGGTGCAAAGCCTATCCGATCCTGTACGCGGCGTGCGGATCGCTGCCGCCGACTTGTTTCATCGACTTCCCGGGGATGCAATTCCAACCTCTGCCAGGAGCAAATATGCCGCCGCTGATATCGAGAACAAAAAGTATCTGCAGTACCAATCTGATTTTGCTGTAGGTAATGTTATGCAGGCTGACTATGATTTGCAGGGAGGGGACAAGGTGAACGCCATACTGAACTATGTGCGTGGGCTGAAGAAAGATAGTTTGATGAATTATGCCCGCCTGAATTTATCTTCGGCATACAATGCCCTTGGAAAAAACCAGGAGGCATTGATGACACTGAAAGAGGCTTTAGCTATTGATCCCCGCAATGACCGTATATTCTATAACCTTGGACTGCTGTACTACGAGTTGGGGAATGTCCCGCTGGCCCTTGAGAATTTCAAGAGTGCCTTGCTTCTTGGTTCTTCTGATCCGGGCTTATACTATAACTATGGGATTTTGCTTCAGCAGCAAGGAAATCTGAAAGATGCGGAGAAAATGTTGCTGAGGGGATATGCGATTAGTCCAACCGCTATCAACGTCAACTATGCATTGGCATTTATGTATATGGGTCAGCAGTTGCCCCAAAAAGCGCTGCTGCATGCAAAGGTCCTTCGCGCGCTGGACCCCAATAACCCGGATTATCAGAATATCTTCAGGAGTCTTGGTTTGTAATCAATAGCCACTTAATATTCAATCCTCATGAAACTCACCTTCACGACTATCTTATTTCTTGCCTTGCTTTCCGGTTCTCAAATTTTTGCTCAGGATTCAAACAAGGAAGCCAGGACGAAAAGCATTCAGCAACTCGTGGATGAGAAGCGTTATATTTTTCGTGCGCAATCTGCAACACCCACTACCGGGGGAATCCAGCAGTTGTCACGCGGCTTTGACCTCCGGGTGATGCCAGACACCGTGATCGCCTATTTGCCGTATTATGGAAGGTTGTATCAGGCCCCGATCAATACGGCGGAATCAGGAATAAAATTTACATCCACAAATTTTGACTATGTCCAAAAGGCTCGCAAAAAAGGAGGCTGGGATATTACCATCAAACCGAAAGATGTGAGGAATTCGGTTCAATTGTTCTTAACAATTTCGCCGAATGGAAATACGTTTGTAAACTTCATGAGTACTGACAGGCAGTCAATTTCTTACAAGGGTAACGTGGAAATTTTGGGGAAGAATTGAAAGTAGATCTATTGATTTCCGAAGGAATCGCACATTCGAGCTATTGCTTTTGACTTCGATTCCTCTCCTCAGCCTTGCCTTTACCAATGGGGATACCGAGGACGATATAGAATGAACGGTTGTATTGAGATGGCTGGCCATCCGTCTTGCTGATATTTACGAGACCATAATAATACCTGGTCGATAGGTTCATACCGTGTCCTTTCATAAGTCTGTATCCCAGCCTGGCGGCGAGTCCGGCATCCAGGCGATGGTACTGGTCCAACACATCCACCTGGTAGTTGAGATCGCTGCCATTTACCTGAGCGGTGAAATTATCAAAGGCCTTGTACAGGAGTCCGAGCATGATTCCCCCCTCCGCAAATAGATGGTTTTTGAAATTGTATTTAGCCATGAGCGGAACATTGAAATACCGAAAGTTCCGCGCAACAGAACCCGCAGCAAACTGGCTGTCAAGGTCAGGATTGCCCAACGAATAAGGTGAAAGCCCGGCAGTGCCCATGGGTGATTTAACAATCACACCGGTGTGGAACATCCACGATGACTTTAGTTGAAAGTCAAAATAGAATCCAAGGTTAAAGCCAGTGGTTGAAGTCGCCTGCGGCAACCCGCCGAGGGTCATGAAATTCGCACCACCTTCCAAACCAAATTCTATTTGTCCGGTATTGAGCTTGTCTCCGAGCAAAAGAGAGATAAGCACTTGTCCTGAACCAACGTGCGGCAAAAGGCAAATAATACAAAACAGCAAGTGCCTTTTCATCAGACAAGAGTCAGAGCGACTACAATCCAAATCGGTACTGAAGTCCCGTGATTAACTGTTGGCGGGAACCAAGGAAACCATACTCAGCGCGGAGCATAAAATGCTTATTAAACTGATATTGCGTACCCAGCACAAAATTCCACATATCCTTGGGTCGTTTGTCAAGAGAATACTGCACTGTTGCCTGATTAACCTTGTCAACTGCAACGGTGGCAGCGTTTAATACTTTGCCTGCAGTATCAAATGCCTGATTGGCCGTCTCATACTTGGCCTTATTTACAGGGTTGTTCTGTTCCTTGGGTGTCAATGCTGTCCACCAGGTATCCACCGACAATTGGGCATCGCTTAACCTTTGATTGCCTTGATCAATTTTAGCTTGCAACTGATCTGTAGGAAGTACATCGCTCACATTCAATGAGCCATTGGTTCCACTGTTAAGCAACAGGCGGAAGCCACCGGCCCAAAAGGCAATGCTGCGTTCTGAATTCTTGAACCGGAAAGTCTTCCCCATCCTTGGACCGAAGATGAATGTGTAAGCAGGATCTTTAAGCGCCGCAATGTCTGACCAGGCAAAATTCATATCCAATGCCAACCAGCCTCCCCCTACACCGATGGTGGGTGTTATGCCAAATCCGAATGTGGTGGCGTCAAATTTAGCTGTCGAGTTCAAAGCCAGAATTTGTTGCCATGTACCAGAGGCGTCGGGCACATAGATTCCGTAACCTACTTGCGTTGAAGGTGATGACTTGGCGACAATTCCATAGACATTCAGGAAAGGCAACACCCAAACATCCGGTCTGAAGTTAATTCCAGAGGCAGTGGACGTTGCCAGGTTAAAGCGAACGATCTGATCGAGACTTGTTTTTGGTCCGTTGTTAAATCCAACCTGAAGGTTATTGATAACCAATTCAGATTGTTGCCAGAGGTACTGCACGCTGAGTCCGGCAGAATAGGGTAGATCAAAACCCTTCTTGGCTGCCTTTGCACCCCATATGGGTAACACATAGGGATATTCTCTTGCTTTGACACTGTCAGCCAGAGCGGAGTTTTTCTTGCCCACGATCTTGTCTGAGTATACCTGGGCGGCTGCCTCCACCGACACAATGGTGGCAATAATAAAAAAGGATACTTTCTTCATGCATGCAATTTAGTGCTCCTCGGCAAAAGGCATACCATTTGGAGTCATGGTATATTATTAATTTATCATTAATGTATTATTAATTCAAAGAAGCTTGCCGCAGGTCAAATATCATCAATTTTCAATTGGGAATGTCCTTATACTCCTTGAACTTGCTCACGAAATTTCGTGAGACTCACGAATATCGTGATAGTATGTCAAACCAAAGTAGACGGAGCTGGGTCTTCAATGTAGCCAAACGTACTGATTTGATGCTTCTATTGGTTCAACGCACTCCATTCAACTTCTGGCACACGGATTGGATACGGATCAGTCTTAATTGAATCATTTTGAAGGATGGACTCACCAAGGTGGACTGGATTTACCGAAATTGAGTGACCAGAAACGAACAATCAAACCAATCAATATACTTTTTATGAAACAAAAATTATTATCATTCCTGACCCTGATGGTCATTAGCTTCTTGTGGGGATGTTATCCAAACGGCCCTGAATATGTAGATGAGTATGATGTTGCCGTGACCAACTATGACAAGGACTTTAACTTCAAGTCCAAGAGTACCTATTCCTTGCCGGACAAGATTGTAATAATTGATGGCAAGCCTGATAATCCGCCACAGTACATTAAAGATATTAATGCCGCCCCCTTGCTGGCTGCCATTGATGCGAACATGCAGGCAAATGGCTGGACTAAAGTGGACGTCACCAAGAGTCCGGACGTGCAGCTGCTACCGGCTTCCTGGTCAACCACAACAATTGTGGGCGGTTACTGGGGTAACTACTGGTGCTGGTATTATTACTACTACTGCGGTGGTGGCTGGTACTATCCATATAGTTATTACACCAGTTTCACCACCGGAACATTGCTGATTACTATGGTGGATTCAAATTCAGATTCACTGGACGGAAGCAAGAAACTCTCCTGGACGGCAGGACTGAATGGCCTGCTGGGTTACTCCAGCGATGTGAACCGCGCGAAGAACGGCATTAACCAGGCCTTTAAGCAGTCCCCCTATTTGAAAATAAAATAATCATGATGCATATGAAAAAGTCAATCTATATTTTGATAGCAGCCGGGATGTTCATTGCGTCTGGCGCAAGGGCGCAAAGTTCGTTCACCACTTACTATTCCATGGGATTTGGTACAGGTGATGTCAATACATATATCAGCGCTCCCAGTTTCCGGGGATTCGGGATGGAGTACAAAAATTACATTAAACCCAACTTATCCATCGGCATAGATGTGGCTTGGAATGTTTTCTATGAGCGCAAGGATTACGACACCTACACCAGTGGCACATTATCTGTGTCCGGGGTGCAGTACAGGTATATTAACGCCGTGCCGATATTTGTTAATACGAACTACTATTTTAAACCTGGTGGTAAAATAAAACCTTATGTCGGCCTGGGTATAGGGACCATGAGCATGAACAGGAAAACTGAAATGAATTTGTATTACATCTCGGAAGACTCATGGAATTTTGCCTTAAAACCTGAAGCAGGTATCCTTTTCAATGCCAACCCTGAAATGGATATTCTGATTGCCGGAAAATACAACTATGGTTTTGCTGCCAATGGCATGACAGCCCAATCCTATTTCACCCTTAACCTCGGACTGGTCTGGAAACGTCACCTGGATTAGACACCGGATCATAAAGTCCAAGCGACCACACCCAACTATGAATGGACACAATCAAGGCTATGTCCTGAGGGTCTCAGGAATAGTCAATGACAACAACAGAAGGGAGTTTGAGCAGACGGTTCAGTTTATTATCAATCACCTTCCGTCCACATGCGTGACCCATGAACTTTCGGTTGACGTGCATCAACCGGGAGAATATCACTTTCTCACGCTGTGGAAGAACCTTGAGTCCCTCAATTCCTTTAAGGAAGGTGCTGAATTCAATATGCTGAACGGAGCATTTGAAACTTTAGGTCGACAGTATGGTTGCTTTGAAGGTTTGATGACGGAGATCAATCCCGGGCATTTGGGAGAAGTAAAGAGATGAACGAGGTCATGATTATATTGCAACTCGTTGTACTCCTCGTCTGCATATTTGTGGGTGCACGGATGTCCGGGATCGGGCTCGGGGTGATGGGGATGATCGGTCTCCTTATTCTCCTTTTTGTCTTTCAATTGAAACCTTCCGATCCACCCCTGGAGGTGATGCTGATCATACTGAGCGTAGTCACCGCGGCAGCAGCACTACAGGCGGCCGGTGGAATGGATTATCTCGTTCAAATAGCCGCAAAGATTCTGAGAAGCAGGCCGTCTCAGATTACCCTGCTGGGACCGCTGGTGACATATTTCTTTACGCTCTTTGCGGGTACTGCGCACATCTCGTATTCGATCATGCCAATCATTTCCGAGGTGGCCATCAAGAAAAGGATCAGACCTGAGCGGGCCATGAGCATGAGCGTAACCGCTGCGCATATGGCCATCACAGCAAGTCCGGTTTCTGCTGCTACGGCAGCATTACTTACCGTATTGGCAGCATCAGGAATTCATCTGGGAGACATTCTGCTTGTGTGCATTCCCTCTACACTAATTGGGGTAATCGTTGGTATTCTGTTCGTATTCAAACGCGGAAAAGAGCTGGATAAAGACCCTGAATTTCTTCAGCGAATGAAGGATCCGGCATTTGCCGCACAACTTGATCAGGGAGGAGGAAAGGAAGCGGAGCCATTAAGACCGGGTGCAATTCAATCCATCTATCTTTTTGGGGCAGCCGTACTGTCGGTGGTTATTTTGGGATTTGTTCCGTCTCTGCTGCCGTCATTCGCCGACATGGAGGGTTTTAAACCTGGCTTTACAGTTAATGCAGCCGGCCAGGTACAGATGCCGTCCATGATTATGATGATCATGCTTGGTGCTACCGGACTTATCATACTGTTTGCCAAGACGACAGCTGCACAGGTAACCAAGGCCTCCCTGTTTGCATCCGCGGGTCAGGCCACTATCGCGGTATTTGGTGTTGTCTGGATGAGCAGCACCTTCATGGATAATAATTATTTGGCCATCAAGGGAGCGCTGGGAGAAATGGTGACTGGCTATCCATGGACCTTTGCACTTGGCCTTTTCGCATTAAGCATGTTGTTGTTCAGTCAGGCAGCCACTGCAAAAGCACTGATGCCATTGGGACTTTCCCTTGGCATGCCGGCAGCTTATCTCGTGGGAATATTTCCGGCCGTGAATGGTCATTTCTTTATTCCGGGCTATCCCACCTTGTTGACGGCAATTCAATTTGACCGGACTGGGACTACCCGCATTGGAAAATATGTTCTGAATCACAGTTTTATGCTGCCTGGTCTTGTTACCGTTACCGCTTCGGTGTTGGCTGGGTTACTCCTTCAGTCAATCTTATTGTAAGCAAGTATGTATGAAAAATATAGAACCGTAATAAAATAGATAAGAACAAATAACTGTCCCAAAACACAACAAATCATGAAAAAGCTACTTTCAATTCTAGCATTCCTAATCTTGACAACACAAGGTCAGGCTCAACAACTACCGAGGGTAATCATTTTAGCAACAGGGGGAACTATTGCCGGAGCAGGAGCATCGGCAGATAGGGCAGGTTATACGGCTGGAAAAATTCCCATTGACGACTTGATTGGTACCATCCCTTCCGTAAAGAAAATTGCCAGTATTACGGGTGAACAGGTCGCATCGGTTGGCAGCCAGGATATGACCATTGATATCTGGAAGAAACTGGCTATCCGGGCAAATGAAATTTTTGCAAAAAACGAAGCAGATGCAATTGTAATAACCCACGGAACGGACACCCAGGAAGAGACTGCTTACTTTCTCGATCTTGTTATTCCCTCTAATAGACCGGTTGTCCTAACCGGCTCCATGCGTCCGGCAACAGCCATCAGTGCGGATGGTCCAAAAAATCTATATGATGCAATTACCGTGGCCATTAATCCGAAGACCAAAGGCAGGGGCGTATTGGTAAGCTTCAATGAGGGTATTTATGATGCAAGGGAAGTAATGAAAATGAGTACAACAAAGACAAATGCTTTTGGATCCCCCAACACAGGTGCTGTGGGCCAGGCCTACGATGGCAGAGTAGAATACTATTCATCATCTGACCGGGAAGTAAATCCTAAAAAACCAATTGTCTTAACCCCAGACACAAAATTGCCAAGAGTGGATATTGTTTACATGTATGCTGATGCATCTTCTGATATGATTGATATGTTGATTAGCAAAAAAGTTGATGGAATCGTTATCGCCGGCGTAGGAAATGGGAATTTTAACAAAGCATTTACGGAGGGAGTGAAGCGGGCTGTGGCTGCGGGTATCGTTGTTTGCCGTGCAAGCCGCGCGCCTTCGGGAAGGGTAGTACTTCATGATGAAATCAATGATGATGAATTGGGCACAATCGTTTCTGATGACCTTACGCCTCAGAAGGCCAGGATATTATTAATGCTCGGTCTTACAAGGACAAAAGATAAAAAGCAGCTTCAGGAAATCTTCTTTAAGTTTTAATAGCTGAACTGATACAATAATTCAATAGTACCCGGATTCATGGCCCGGGTGCTATTGGTATTCACAAGCCCATTTCTTCAGACAAATAAATTTTGACCAAATGAAAAACATAAAACATTTTCAACCATTGGTGCTACTGATGCTTTTCAGCTTTCTGAACACGCAGGCGCAACAAACCCGAACAGAAAAAGACCTGCTCGGCGAAAAGCAAATTCCTTTTGATGCCTATTACGGTGTTCAAACGCTTAGGGCATTGGAAAATTTCCAGATCAGTGGCGTAAAAACGAATTTCTATCCCGACTATGTAAAGGCGTATGCCATGGTAAAGTTGGCTGCAGCCCGTGCCAATACGGAAACCGGGAGAATGAAGAAAGAGAAAATGGATGCCATAGAGAAAGCCTGCCAGGCGGTAATGGATGGAAAGTATCATGACCAGTTTCTTACAGACCTCTATCAGGGTGGTGCCGGAACGTCAGCCAATATGAATGCCAACGAGGTCCTGGCCAATATTGCCCTTGAAATGAGTGGTCACAAAAAAGGAGAATACCAGTTTATTGAACCTCATGATGACCTGAACATGGGACAATCAACCAACGACGTGTACCCCACCGCAATTCATATTGCTTTGTTATTGCATAATGATAAAGTGATAAAAGAAGCGGAGCTGTTAGCACAAGCTTTTCACAAAAAGGGAGAGGAATTCAAAAAACTGCTGAAGATGGGCCGCACGGAAGGCCAGGATGCAGTGCCCATGACGCTGGGGCAGGAATTTCATGCTTTCGGCGCCCAGATTGATGGCGCCATCGAAGCCTTGCGAAAAAGTGAAGCCTATTTATATGAAGTGAATATGGGTGCCACCGCCATTGGAACCGGTTTAACGGCGACGCCGGGTTATGCCGAAAAATGTGTGGCGCAACTGGCGAAAATCACCGGCAAGCCAATTGTTGGACCCAAAGATCTGATTGCCGCCACGAGCAGCATGCAAGCATTTGTTATGTTTTCATCAGCTTACAAAAACCTCGCAGTGACACTTTCCAAAATCAGCAGCGATTTAATTTTCCTTACCTCAGGCCCCCGCAACGGAATATTTGAAATTAATTTACCTGCCCTTCAACCGGGCTCATCCATCATGCCAGGGAAAGTAAATCCTGTTATGCCCGAGGTGATGAATCAAGTGTGTTACAAAGTGATGGGCAACGATGCGACGGTGACCATAGCCTCACGGGACGGCCTCCTGCAACTCAATGCCTATGAGCCGGTGGTTGCCGTAGCTATCATGGAATCACAGGCGCTTTTCTTCAAGCTGATGCCTTTGTTCCGCAAAAACTGTATCGATGGGATAACCCCCAATGAGGCCGTATTAAAACATTATCTAGAAACTACCGTGGGGATTGTGACCGCTCTCAATCCTGTTCTCGGATATGAAAAAACAACAGAACTAGCCAAAGAAGCACTTCAAAGCGGCAAAGGGATTCTTGAACTTATACGGCAAAAGAAGCTGCTCACTGAAGATCAGATCAAGAATCTAATGGATCCAGCTGCCTTGACCGGTCAAAAACAGTAGTACCAAAACATTAACCTACCCACTATGACTTCAGAAGCAATACCGAGATTATTCAAGAGTTTGAAATGGGTGCCACTAATGTTGCTGCTGCCTGCCATAGGCTGGGCACAGAAAACGGAGCGACAAATGGGTGATACCACCAAATATCAGACCCTTATTCCCGAGACGAAACAAACTTTGTTGCGGAACATGAGCATGATTGCGAACATGAACTTTGCTTTCCGGAATGAGTTTGCCGATGGGAACTACACAGCATCACGCTTCAGAAATGAGCAGTTTCGTTTGGAATTTCGAGGTCAGATTACCGACAAAGTATTTTTCCGTTTTCGGGATCGCTATACCCGTGCGCAAACTTCTGAATCGGTTGATAACTTAAGCCGATCCACAGACATGGCCTTTATCCGTGTGGATGTGAGTAAGAAGTTCAGCATTTCTGCGGGTAAGATGTGCGCAGACTGGGGTGGGTGGGAATTTGATTGGAATCCGATTGATATATACGAGTATTCCGATATCGTGGAATATGCGGATAACTTTCTCACGGGCGTTGGTTTTACGTACACACCCAGTATCCAAAACCAGTGGACCTTCCAGGTATTGGATTCCCGCACAAAGACATTTACTGAACTGTATGGAACACAACCGAATTTCACGGAGTCCAAAGCACCTTTGGCTTTTGTTTCGAACTGGCGTGGTGTTCTGCTTGATGGCAAGGTTAAAACCATCTGGTCATATTCTTTATTCAATGAAGCACGGGATGCCAACGGAAAAGGTGCCAATATGAATTATATAGCGTTGGGTACAGAATTCGATATCTCCAAGAAATTTAGATTCATCTATGATTTCAAATGGAGTGATGAACAATTGGATAGAACGGGTATTGTTAGTCAAACCGTACCGGACAATCTTTATCCGTATGCTTTAGCCAAGACCCGGTATATTGGACATTGGTTTAACTTTCGTTACCGTGTGACTCCGAAAGTTGACCTCACCCTGGTTGCCATGCTAGACATTGCGCAGTGGAAAAACAGTAAGAATGACCCACAAAACTTAACCGGTGAAGAGCACATACGCAATGCCTGGGGATTTATACCCGCCGTTGAATACTATCCATGGAAAGATCTGAATATGAAGTTCTTTGTCAATTATGTGGGCAGGGTATATGACTATTCGGATTATGCGAAAAGTAGATTTGGTTCAATTGATAACAGTACAGGCAGATTTACAATTGGTTTTATATCTCCGCTGGGTATTTTCTAATTGCTTGAGGTGTTAATCTTTGAAGCCAGATGATCTTAAGTGACCGGTACCTTGAGATACTTCTACTCATTCTTATTTGTTCTTGTGTTTTTTCCGGCGAAGGCCCAAAAAACTTATGATCGGCAGCTGTGGGTAGACTATCAGATCGCTTATCCATTTGCCAATGTTTATCTGTTCGACGCTGAACTGAACTATCAGAATTTACTTTCGAATCAGAATCAATGGAGATGCTATGGATTTACCCCGGAGTTGCAGCGAACCATGAGCAACCGGATCGACATCATCTTGTCGACCCCGTTGTACTATACGAATCAGACCAATAACTACAATACCTTTGAATTCCGGATCTCCCCGGCCGCCCGATATACATTTACCACCGGCGGACGGGTGGAGAGCAGGGCTGTACTACGCTACGACCATCGTTATGTCAAACCGGAAGATGCGGCAGGGCAAATCAGTAACCGGATTCGGCCTGGTATTGAATTTCTCATCCCCATCAACCGCAAGACCTACTTTGAAGACAAGCAATTATTTGCCATCCTGGATACGGAGGCATTTCTTGTGATGGATCAAAATGTGAAGGAGCGTTTTGCCAACCTGGTCAAGGCCAGGATTGGACTTGGATACAGGTTGAATTACACATATCGATTCAATATCATTTATCAGGTGCAACAGTCGAGGCAGACCGTCGATCAACCGTTCGATTCCCAGGATAATATTCTCAGAATTCGGTTTGTCATGTTCTTCAACAATGTCAAAAAAGTGTTGGAAGCCGACTAAGCCTGTCTATACCTTTAATGCAACGGATCTTTCACCTTACCGACATATACCGGTTTGCAATCTTTGCCCACTACCGCGTTGACAAAATTGACGACCGATCCAAACAATGTTTTGGTGATATTGAGTTTTCCTTGTTGTAAAGCGCCTATTTTTCCATACAATTTTTGATCCATCAGGCTGCAGCCATTCTTGTCCACCACAGCTATGTTAAACCCAGGAATGGAATCACGACCGAGATCGATTTGACCCTCAAATGCAATTCGGGAAGTGTAAGTCGCAATGGCAACATCTTGTGTAGTGAGTTGAAGATTTTCCAATTTCCATTTTGCCAACAATGTTTTGATGTTCGTTTGATGGATTGAATCAAGATTGACTGCCGCCAATGACACAAAGTCGGACCCCTTGGTTACCGCCAGGCCCACAGGTCCGGCAATGACGACTGCCCCCAGGTCGGCAAGATTAAAATTCTGACTTTTATTAAATTTTTTCAGCACATCATCAATGTCGATTCCATAGAATTTTAGGGAGTCGCCGGAGATTTCGATATCACCTTCCATATTCTCCTTGATCGTGGACCAGTTTGATCCTGCCGCATTCAGATCAAGTTTATAATTGATATCTCCCTCCATCAGCCTTGTCTGGGAAAATTTGCGAATGAACCGTTCCAGGCTGGACCTCTTTACATCCAGTTGAAGATGATAATTTGGTTCCTTTTTTGAAATATCGATCGACAACTCGCCCACTTCGCTCTTCGCCGTGTGGGTGTCACGTGTAAAGGACATGTCAAGTTGGTTGTCTTCTCCGGTGATGCTGAGACTTGCGTCAAACTCGTCCAGACCAGGAACCTTGAACTGGACCAGGTCCATGGTGCCCTTCGTAGAAATAAGGCCTGTGAGACTGCTGGAATCTTTGGAGTGTTTGAAGGCGAAATGATCCAGCGACAGGTTGAGTTTATCAACCGACACAGATTTCGAATCGGGGAAAATGTAGGCAATGCGGCTGTTTCTCAGATTCAGTTTGTTGATATCAAAAGGGTAGGTGATGACCACTGCCGACAGATCGAGATCCGAGTTTACAATATCCATTTCCTTCAGGGGAAGATTTTTTGCTGACGGCTCAGCTCCATCTCTTATTTCTGCCACAAGTTCCCTCACATAGGTCCATGGGAACTTGTCAGCCTTCACGCGGGCATTGAATTCCCATAATTGATTACTCGGAATGAGCAGATCTCCAGTTACATCGATCTGGCCATGGGTCATGTTGGCGTGAAACTCGTAGAGTTCAAGTCTAAGTCCGTGGAGGGATTCGCTGAACAGACCGCGTGTATTCAACAATTCAATATTGGGAAGTTTTTCAAATTTGGCGGACAGATTCCGAATGTCAAATGCGATATCAGGCAAGAATGATTTATCACTGGATTTGGAGCCCGTTGTTTCCACCATGAAATCAAAGGAGAGATTGCTGATTCGGTCTTGCACATGAGCTTCCAGCAAAGTGTCCAATATGAAATCCCGTGTATGAACCTGATTGGACCGGATATTTCCGGACGCAACAATATTTTGCTCGTGATTGAGGAGCAGGTACAACAGGTTGTCGACTGTCGCATTGACCTCTACGTCATTCTTGCCGTAAGTGAAGGCGAGTTGTTGTATGGTAGCCTGGTTGTCTTTGTTTTCAATTCTTCCAGACAAGCCCGAAACCAACTTGTTTGTTCGGGCAACGATAAAAGACACATCTTTCATTGTGATCGTACTTGACCGGCTGCTATCCATCTTGTGCTTCGTGAGCAAATTTAACGGACCATCATAATTTGCATTAAAGGCAACTGTTCCATTTAGATTTCTGACCATGTCTATCTTAAAGATTTGGTCAAAGCCGTCTAATTTCAATTGTGCACCAAGCCTGTAGTTAATATAAGGCTCTACAAAATTGTTGAGAGCGAATTTCCCCTTCAGGAATCCTCCGGGAACCAGTCCCTTCAGGTAGCGTATTTCAAATTTTGCTCCGGAATAGTCGCTGGCACTGCCTGAAGTAACACTTCCTTCAAAACCAATATCCTGAAAGGAACCCATTTTATTGGGTAAATGAAGGACCAGGTCTTTTACACCAAAAGTAATGTCGAATTGCGGTGAATGATTTTCAAGTTCTCCCGACACGGTACCTCTCAAATAGATATCGCCTTTTTTCAGCAAGTTCGGATTTTGCCTGATGACAGCTGGTTTGAAGAGCATGGAAAGCAACGCCAGATTATTTGATGAGGCATCCAACTGCAAATCAAGTCTGTGGCCTTTCTTGAGTGAATAAGTACCCTGGAGAGAGGCTTGAAGAATATTGTAGTTAATTTTACTGCTGAGTATCGTTATTTTTTGAATTTCTTTTTCAAAACGAATATCTGCATTCATGGACAGGTCTCCAGCAGGGACCTTTACACCGTTAACCACTAGCGTTTGCACATTGCCTGTTGCGCTTAGTTGAGTATTCAATACGGAACCATTCGTTATCAGGTTGGCCTCCCAGGTCTTCATCAGAATGACTGAAGGAGCGGGACTGGCGAAAGTTTTCCAGGTCAGCAACAAATTGTTTAAGGAGATAAACTGCAGGTCGACTTGCATGGCGGGCACGATCTTGTCCTCTGGAACAGGTTCCGTTGTGGGCGATCCCGACCGGGAGGAGGTGAAGATGAATGAGGCCGAAAGCGGTCGCGTCCCTATGGCTTTGCTGGCTGTTTTGGGTTTGGCATTTCCGGGAGGTTTCAGGGCATGGTTAATATTCAGATCTCCGTTTTCATATTCAACCACGTTGAGCTTTGTATCAACCAAACTGATTTCTGACACTTTCAACTCGTCATTGATCAGGGCCCAGAGGTCAAAGGATGCAAAGAGTTTGTCAGCCTGCAGAATCGGCTGTTCCTGGCCGTTGCGTAAGGAATCCCGGTGCTCGAAGTATTTTATGCTATCCAGTTCAATCGTGATATTGGTAAGGCTTCTGAATAACTTCAAGTCGATACCTGTCATTTCTAGTTGGCCGGATTGAGATTCATTCATAAAGGCCTGAATTCTATCCAACACCCAATCATTCTTTCTTTCAAACACAACCCAGGTGGCGATGCCGAACACAATGAATAGGAAGGCTACTCCAACCCCGATAAGTTTTAGAACGTGTATAACTCTTTTTTTCACACAATGGCAAATTTGTCAGATATCAGGATCAATTTCAAATGACTAAAATCTAAAGGCAAGGTAATCCTATATTGACGGACCAGCCATTACCTTTGAAATCGAAAGCCCAAAAAGGATTTGCCAACGTGGAAATTAGAAGATATTTGTACCTGTCGATTATCCAGCTCATGTTTATCCATGGGGTGGTCAAGGCACAATTCCTGGAGACCATCCGCTCAGGTCGGCCAGGACAGTCCATCGGTGCCTACACGGTGGGTTCAGGAACTCTACAAGTCCAAAGCGGTGTTGATTACTTTGGTACCCGGAACAGTAACATCGGTGAGACCGATCATGGAGTACTAACGGCCACTGGGGTGCGCTACGGCCTCACAGACCAATTTGAGGTGGGCACTTTTTTTGAGTACAGAAGTGTAACGAAGAAGACTGATTCAGCATCCTATTCGAGCACCGACCTTAGCAATATGCTAATTGGTATCCGCCATCAGATTTCCGTTGGAAAAGGTCTATTGCCTAGTATCGGCTTTCAGTTCCGCCTGCGCCTCCCCGTTACAACAGGGGACTATAAAATCAGTAGCGTGGCACCAAGTTTCATTTTTGTCACCAGCCAGCAGCTGTCGGAATCGATCACCCTCATCACTAATCTTGGAGGTGCATGGAATGGTATCGATGCAACACCCACCGGCACGTACACCATCAATCTCTCATGCGCGTTTACCGATAAATTCGGGGCCTTCATTGAAAATTATGGAACCCTCACGCAGGGAAAGTTTGAGACCCGAATGGATGGCGGTGTGGCATGGCTTGCAACGCCCAATCTTCAACTGGACCTTTTTGGCGGCTTTGGCAGAAACTATCAAATATTCGACTACTTTATCAGCACGGGTATTTCATGGAGGATACACAAGGTGAGATAACCTGTTAATGGTGAACAGTGATTGCCCAGGCATTGCGTTTTACTATTTTTCTGCGAGCAAAGCTTTTTTCACCTCCTTCAGTTCTGCTATTTTCTCTGCACTGACCTTTGGATAGGCAAGGTCCATATCATGCATTGCTCTCAAAATGGCTGACGCGATAACTATCCGTGCGTATGATTTGTTGTCGGCTGGCACCACATACCAGGGTGAATCTTCTGTAGACGTGTTTTTGATCATTTCCTGGTAGGAATCCATATAGTCATCCCAATAGCCTCGTTCACGGGCATCAGCTGCGCTGAACTTCCAGTTCTTATCGGGATTATCGACACGCTCAATAAAGCGTTTCTTCTGTTCGCCCTTGGAAACATTGAGAAAGAACTTGATGACGATCGTGCCATTGCGCGTCAGGTATTTTTCAAAATTACGGATATCTTTATAACGCTCGTCCCAGATATTTTTAGTGATCAGCTTTTCGGGGAGTTTTTGTGCCTGTAAAATCTTTTCGTGCACCCGCACTACAAGGACTTCCTCATAATAGGATCGGTTGAAAATGCCGATCCGACCACGTTCGGGCAGATGCTTTTGTATCCGCCACATATAATCGTGATCGAGATCTTCAGAGCTGGGTGACTTGAAAGAAGAAACCTGGCATCCTTGCGGATTCACACCAGACATGACGTGCTTGATGGCCCCGTCTTTTCCCGCTGCATCCATCGCCTGAAAAATCAAAAGGAGGGACCACTTATCCTGCGCATAAAGAATATCCTGCATTTTGGACAGGGCATCTACACCCAATTGCAACGTCTCTTTTACAAGGGGTTTGTCCTCAGGTCCCAGCTCCAGATTCGGAGTGGTTTTGTAATCTTTCAATCGAAATTTGGCACCATCACCAACGCAATATTGTTTTGCAAGCTTTTTCGCCCTGGCTATTACCTCTTTTCTTCCTGAAGTGGCAAGGCCCTCCAGATTGGGTTTCTTTTTTTTTGATTTTGACATAGGTGTTCGGAATTAGTTGTGGATTATACTCAACTCAAAAATGCAAGCCTGACAGCTCATAATGAATGATTTTTATCATATTTCGATTCGCTGCCGGTTCTCAAGATAGCATTTCAATTCTGACGAATGTCATTTTTCCATTGAAATTTTTGTTTGAATTTTACTTTGACATTAACATCAAGCCATGAGCACCTTTGAAACCTCCCTTAGAAAATACATCCAGATTTTTATTGATCAGGAGATGTATTTCATCAATGACATTCGAACCCTGGAATTGTTTGGCAAGAATCCGCTGAATACAAAAGCAGAGGACATTAAAACGAAGATCAGTGCGATGAGCGACAATGCCGAGATCAGGCAACTCAAAGAAGTGGATGATATGGTGAAACATATCCGGGACCTCAAGATTGATGATCGCTTAAAAAAAGGCGACATCGCCGTGGTGGATGAAATAGCCAATCTTACCAGCGGAGGTAAATCATTCCACCTGCTGAATTTTGCATCTGTGTATTGCAACTTTCACCGGCCTGATGTATTCCCGATCTACATCGAGGACTATTTTGATTTCTACAAAGGATATATTAAGGAGAATAAATTGCCCATTGACCCCCAAAAACTCACCCAATACGGTGTTTTTGCTCAGGCCCTCAATGACCTGGTGACTCGTTATGGACTAAAGGGCAAAATGAACTACCTGCAATTCAGAAAATTTGCCTGGCTGTACGCCGATCACGTCTTTAAGGAATCTGGTGCTGTAGTTGATAATTGATCAACATCGTTCCCGCCGGTATTACCGAATCCTACTTCTTGATCCGATCCTTCTGCCAAAAAACTCAGGCCAATTGACGGATAAAGGGACTTAGATTTTGCAAAATTTTGGTAGTTTTGAACTAACAAAAAAACCCGCCATGAAAAGACTACAGTTTTTATTTGTAATGATTTTAGCCGCGTCTTGTAACTCTGTCCAGACCAGTTATGACATCGACAAAACCGCCAATTTTGCCAAGTACAAGACCTACGCGTACACCGAGGATGCCATGAAACTGGGTGTAAGTGACCTTGACCGTCAGAGAATTATCAGCTCGGTGGACACTGAAATGGCTGCCCGGGGAATGACCAAAACGCAGGACAATTCGGACGCCTTGGTTGATTTGATTATTAAGGCGCAGCAAAAAGTAGAGGCTACAGCCACCAATACGGGTGGAATGTATGGTCGTTACGGATGGGGTGGTGGATACGGCGGAACTACGCAAATTAGCTATGATCAGTACATCGAAGGAACTCTCTTTATCAATGTGATCGATAAATCCAGTGAAAAAATCGTTTGGCAGGGTCGTGGCACGAAAACACTTGATGAAACAGCTTCTCCCTCCAAGAAGGAAACCAACATCAAGTATGCGGTGAAATCCATTTACTACAATTATCCAGTCAAGCCGTTACCAGCCAAGAAAAAATAGTTCATACCTATTTCACATAAAAAAATCCTCCAACTGGAGGATTTTTTATGTGGTTGAATTTCGATGATTAATTCTTGATCAGGGCGCCGGGAGAAGGAGCGACCTTGTTTGCTTTTGGTTTATCCTGGAGGAATTTAAAGAAAAAGAGTCTCCCATAGTCTTGATCCGTCGTACGGAAAGAGATGGTCATTCCATCGGTGATGGTCAAAAGGTCATCTTCTGTCATGGAGCCCATGAATTCTGGGTCGAGTTTCTTTCCCATAGCGCCAAATGTGTCGAATGATCCATCATCTTTTTGTATCCAGAGGGGCGGCTTAACTTTGCCATTGGCGACTTCAATTTTTCCAAGATAGCACTGGCTCGAAGTTTGTCCACGCAGTGTGATAATTACTTCCTGGGTCCCATCCGGAATGGGTTTTGCACTACGGCTTCTGAAAAGGTCGAGCCATTCACGGAAGCAATCTTTCGCCGGAGGAACAGGCTTTGTTTGAGCAAAGACTGGAGCCAACAACATAACCAGGAGAACGGTCAGTAAAGTTTTTCTTGAGTTCATACAGATGGAAATTAATGGGGTTTAAAATAGAGGTAGCATGGCATCCGGCCAACCCCATAAATATAGCCGGAAGTTGCAATTAATTCGCAGGCTCGCACTTGATTTTTTTAGTTTTTTATTTGATCAAAATAGGAGAATTTTATCCTATGAAATTGATTCAAACGGCTTGTCTTGTGTGTATAGGATTGTGCTTCTCCATGGGCGTTCATGGACAGCTTCCTTCGAATCGAATTCGACCAGGTACAATGTATTATCCTGGAGACACGGTTAGTTCTCCGCGACTGGGGTTGCAAGCGCAAATACCAGATGGTTGGGAAGGTGTAATGCCTCGCGAATCTGAGGTGTTCCTTTTGATGTCTGTGAATAATGTCAACGGTCAGATCTATGTGGCCGCCAACGAGCACATCGGGAGGGAAGAACAAATGAAGCGCTGGAAAGTAGGAATTGAATTTGAAGGAGGTCTGCGTTTGGTGCCGGATGGCGAAATCGCCATGCGTGGAGAGGTCTTGAGTGTCCGCGGAAAAATGGTGGGACAGAATGCCAATAACGCTTCTCAAATCTACCTTGAAGGAAAGTGCAGCCCTTATGGGTTTTGCCTGACCTACATGCTTATGGCCGACAAAACTTCACTCGAAGCAGTAAAGAAAGCCTTACTATTTTTGGTCGATCACACGTCATTCACCAAGCCAAGCACTGAATCGCCTTACCTTCATTTTGATTGGAAAAAATTCCTTTCGGGAAAAGTCCTCCTGATGATTGATTATGAGCAGACTAGCAAGAAAGAAGACGAGGTTAACTTCTGCGGAGATGGGACCTTTTATTCCAATATCACACGTCGGGGGCTATTCAAGGAGCAGGCTAAAGGGTATCATGGAAGCAAAAAAGGAACCTGGGCAGTGGAGAGCAAGGGAGAAAAAGCGGTGCTGACTTTCTCCTTTCCAAAACTTCCGGATGTTGTAGTTCGCCTCGAAATTAAGAATGAAGAAATTTATGCCAACGGCAACCGTTATTTCATAGGGAGCAGCGAAAAATGCAAGTAGTACGGCGCAGCATCAGGCATCAGTCCTTACCATTTCAATAAATGACAGAAATCGTGGAAATTCAGGGACAGGTATTTTTTCACTGGATTGAATGGCCTAGCTTTGTGAAGACCAAGCCCTTCAGCACAAAAAAATAAAGCAATGAAAACTAATTTGAATCGCCGCTTCTTTCTCCCTTTCTTGCTACTCTTCGGCCTTATAGCAAGTATAGCTCAAGCCCAGGATGCGACAGTCGCCAAGAAGAATGTGTACACTACTTCAGGTGGAGAACTAATCTTTTCCTGGTCCAATACAAAAAGTGGGGGCAATGACGCAACTTCCATTACACGGTTTTCACCGTTTTTCAATCTCCAGAATCAATTGCATATGGATCGAAGTGATTATTTTGGATTTTTTACAGGCCTCAACATCCGCAACGTGGGATTTATTTGGGATGACCCGAATAATGTCAATACCCGCTATAAAATGAGGACCTATACCCTCGGACTTCCCCTCGCCATCAAGGTGGGCAATATGACGGGTGTATGCTTTTTTGCCGGATACGAACTGGAATTGCCCTTCAACTACAAGGAGAAAAAGTTTGTGAACGAAGACAAGGTGAGCAAATCGTCGGATTGGTTTAGCAGCAAAACACCCGGACTGTATCAATCCGTATTTGTTGGCATTCAAACACCCTTTGGCTCCCAGTTGAAGTTTAAATACTACATGACAAATTTCGTGAACAAGAGCTATGCTGCTAACGACGGCGCCGGCAACACCATATATCCCTATCAAAACCTGGATGCCAATGTATTTTACATTTCCCTCAGCGTCCAGATTCTGAAAGGCACGCACCTTTCTTACAAATAAGTAGTATATTTTGAGAAGAAAAACCGGCTTCTGCCTGTCGGAGCATCATAATCTAATACAAGCGATGAAAACATTTGTCTTCAAGCCTCAAGTACGGTCATTTGCTGCATCCGTCGGAGCCCAAAAAAGAATGCTGCTTTTTTTGGTGGTATTGGCAGTGGCAGGATGCAAGAAGGCCGAAGTTGTCGCTCCTCCACCCATCAAAGTAAATGTGGTGAAGGCGATTGAAAATGATGTACCGGTGTATGAAGATTTTGTTGCCCAGGTATTTGGTGAGTCAGACGTAGAAATACGCGCGCGGGTAGAAGGCTGGGTTACATCCGTGAATTTCAAGGAAGGTTCTTCCGTGAAGAAAGGTGAGTTGCTTTATGTGATTGATGATATTCAATACAAAGCCCATGTTGATCGCGATGCCAGCGAAGTGGCAAGTGCGATGGCGGAATATGTTCGGGCGCAAAATGATTTGAATCGGGTACGACCCCTAGCTGAAATAAATGCATTGAGCAAGAAGGATCTTGAAAATGCCATCGCATCTTTTGATGCAGCTCAGGCCCAGGTAAAGGCCAGGGAGGCTTCCCTTGAGAACACAAAAATTGAATTGGGATACACCCGCGTCTACGCTCCCTTTGCCGGAGTTGTTGGGACCTCCAATGTCAGGGTGGGAGACTATGCCAGCCGGGCAGGAGAAAATTCTGTCCTCACCACCATCTCCAGTATTGAGGCCATTCGCGTGCGATTCCAGATCAGTGAGCGTGAATATCTGCGGATAGTCAAACTCACCAAAGAGGAATTATCGGCAGCCCGCAAGAACGTACAACTTGTCCTGGCTGATAATTCTATCTACCCGGAAAAAGGAGAGGTGAATTTCGCAGACCGGGAAATAGATCCCAAGACCGGAACATTGACGATTGAAGCGTCCTTCAAAAACATCAATGGACTGTTGCGTCCGGGTATGTTCGTCAAGACCAGAATATTGTTAAGTACTGTGCCTCACGCTGTGCTGGTGCCTCAGCGGGCTGTGTTCCAGCTGCAAAGCCTCTCGCAGATTTTTCTTGTCACCGATTCCAGCACCCTGAAAGTAGGTATTGTGGAAACCGGGCAAAAAATAGGAGATGCGTGGATCATCACCAAAGGATTGAAAGGCGGAGACAAGGTGGCGGTGGTAGGAACCATGAGTCTTACTCCCAACTCAAAAATTGAGCAGGTGGAGATGAAATGGCCTGATGACAGTACCATTAAGAAATAATTATCGGATAGGAAATCCAAACTCCCCGCGTGTATGAGTGAATTTTTTATCCGAAGGCCCATTGTCGCAATGGTGATCTCCATCCTGATGGTCATCATGGGATTGATCACCTTAAAGAGCATCCCCATTTCCAAGTATCCGGAAATCACACCTCCTATGGTGCAGGTGACAACTCTGTTTAATGGTGCCAATGCGGTAAATGTCGAGCAGGCCGTTGCGACTCCCATCGAGCAGCAGGTGAATGGTGTGGAGCAAATGCTCTATATGAAGTCAATCAATGCGGCCGATGGATCTCTGACCTTACAAGTATCATTTGAGGTGGGGACAAATCTCGATAACGCCAACATGCTCACCCAAAACAGGGTGTCTCAGGCCAGCGCTAAAATGCCCAATGAAGTAAAGTCTTATGGAGTAACCACAAAAAAATCATTGGTATTTCCCATCATGCTGGTTTCACTTTCGTCGCCAGATTCAACATATGATGGTTTATTTTTAAACAACTACGCCAATATCAATATTGTAGACCAGTTGAAGCGATTGAAAGGGGTGGGTGATGTAATACTGTTCGGCGGCGCCGACTATTCGATGCGTGTATGGTTAAAGCCTGATCAGCTTACCAAACTGAACCTCACCGTAACTGATGTGATGAACGCGGTGAAAAAACAGAATGCCATTTCACCGGGTGGTAAGTTTGGGGCGCCACCCGCTCCGAAAGGGGTGGAATATACCTACAGTGTACTGTTACAGGAGCGCCTCGTCACCGAGGAGGAATTTGGAGATATCATCGTGAAGTCCGATGAGAAAGGTTCGATCATTCGCCTGAAGGACATTGCCCGGCTGGAGCTGGGAATGGAAAATTACAATTCCTTTAGTCGACTCAACAAGAAACCGGCCAGTACCATAGTAGTGTACCAGATGCCTGGGTCCAATGCTTTGGAAGTTGCTGAACTCGTGAAGAGTACCATGGTGGAATTAAAGACCCGATTTCCGGAAGACCTGAAATATGATGTTTCACTGAACACCACTGAATCAGTGTCGGTTGGGATTGAAGAAATTATCCATACCCTTTTTGAAGCCGTTGCGCTCGTTATCCTGGTCGTGTTTCTCTTTTTGCAGGATTGGAGGGCCACGCTTATTCCCTTATTGACGGTTCCGGTCTCGTTGATTGGCACGTTTATCATTTTTCCTATACTGGGATTTTCAGTTAATGTCCTATCCCTGTTGGGATTGGTGCTCGCCATTGGTCTGGTGGTGGATGACGCGATTGTGGTGGTGGAAGCCGTCATGCATAACATTGAGCATGGCATGAACCCGAAGGAGGCCACACAAAAGGCCATGAAAGAGGTGGGGGGGCCGGTAATTGCCATTGCACTTATCCTGGCCGCAGTGTTCGTGCCGGTGGCGTTTGCCGGCGGAATCACCGGAAGGTTGTATCAACAATTTGCAATCACAATTGCTATTTCTGTACTCTTCTCGGCATTCAATGCACTTACCCTTAGCCCGGCACTTTCAAGCATTCTATTAAAGCCCAAGAAGAAATCAACTGGTTGGCTGCAACGATTCTTTGATGCCTTCAACAGAATGTTTGATAAGTTCACCCTGGGCTATACGGGGGTTGCTGGGATTGTTGCACGCAAATCAGTCCGGTCAGTGATAATCATTGGTATTGTTCTCGGCATTACAGGAATTCTGGGCAAGAATATCCCTGGCGGTTTCGTGCCAGAAGAGGATGAAGGATATTACCTGGTAAACATTCAACTTCCCGACGCCGCATCTTTGGAGCGCACGGATCAGGTGGCGCGCAAGATTGAAAAGATCATTAACGATACAGAGGGGGTCGCCTTCTCAACTATGGTAATTGGGTACAGCATGCTCACCCAGTCGTACTCTACCAACAATGCATTCGTGTTCATATCCCTGAAGCCTTGGGATGAAAGAGGAAAAACTGCCAAGCAGCTTATTCAACAAACCAACGTGGCGTTCAGGAATTCAATTTCAGAAGCCACTGCCATTGCGTTCGGCCCACCTCCCATTGAGGGCCTTGGAACATCAGCAGGCTTTACCTTGCAGCTACTGGACCGTTCAGGCAACACCCCCCAGTTTCTTGACCAGCAGGCCAGGAACTTTATTGCCGAAGCCAAGAAGCACCCGGAGATCGGCAATGTATTCACCCTGTATCGCTCCAACGTTCCTCAGAAACAGATTGTCATTGACTATGACAAAGTAGAAAAATTGAACATCGATCAGAATGAAATTACAAGTACCATCTCAACCTACCTGGGTAGCAATTATGTAAATGACTTCAACCGGTTCGGCCGTCAGTATAAAGTTTTTGTGCAAGCCGAGGCTGAAGATCGACTTAATCCTGTCGATATCAGCCGCTATTATGTGCGCAGCCGCTCAGGTGAAATAATTCCTTTAAATACACTTGCTCAGGTAGAAGATATTGTTGGGCCTTCCTATACCAATAGATTCAATATGTTCCGGGCCGCTGAAATTTCAGGAGCCCCAGCTGAAGGTTATAGCTCAACAGATGCCCTCAATGCATTGGAAGAAGTGGCGAAAACATTACCGAAAGAACTCAGCATTGCCTGGAGTAATATGTCCTATCAGGAAAAGGCTGCTGAAGGATCCGGGGGCACGGTATTCCTCATGGCATTGGCGTTTGTCTTTTTAATTCTAGCCGCTCAATATGAAAGCTGGAAACTTCCCTTCAGCGTTTTGCTCGGTGTGCCGGCAGCTATTTTTGGCGCCTTCCTCGGTTTATGGATTGGCGGACTGTGGAGTCCGAGTTATGTAAACAATGTTTTCGCACAGATCGGACTAGTGATGCTGATTGGTCTAACCGCCAAAAATGCTATCCTGATCGTTGAATTTGCCAAGATGCTTCACGAAGAACAGGGTAAGTCACTTTTTGACTCAGCCCTTGAGTCTGCCAAACTTCGCCTTCGTCCCATTCTGATGACTTCGTTCGCCTTTATGCTTGGAGTAGTTCCGCTGCTGACCGCATCTGGTGCCGGTGCCGAAGCACGGAAAGTAATGGGTATAGCCGTTTTCAGTGGGACACTGGTGGCCACCATTATTGGTGTGATTATCGTGCCTGCACTGTTTGTATTTATCGAAAGCATCGGATCGAATAAGAAAAATGTTGCATCTGCTGTATCACCTTCAGAACCAGCTCACTGATATGAAGAAGATACTAATTACACTCCTGCTTGCCATTTGCGTTTCCGGTTGCATGGTGGGACCAAAGTACTCCAGGGCCAAACTGGATAAGGCCCCTTCCTACACCAACCTGAATGATCGCGTAACAGAAAAAGATTCTATTCTTAATTTAAAATGGTTCAAACTTTTTGGCGATCAGGTGTTGATTGGCTTAATCGATACTGCCCTGAAGAATAATTTGAATCTCAAGATAGCCATTGCCAGGATTGAAGAAGGACGTGCATTGTACGGTGTATCCAAAGCTGACCTTTTTCCTAAAATTGGTTATGTCGCCGGAGCGTCGAGCAGGAATATCAGCGATGAAGTGGGACTGGGGACAATAAATCCGAACCAGAGAATTGTAGCACTCGGCAATGTGTCCTGGGAGCTGGATGTCTGGGGGAGGATACGGCACAGCAACAGGGCGGCATTGAATCAATTGCTGGCGAGCATAGAGGGCAAGAAAGCAGTACAATCCACGCTGGTGAGTGATGTGGCAACACTTTACTTTCAGTTACGGGATTTTGACAACAGGTTGGACATCGCGAATAGCACCGTTGTTTCTCGCCAGGAATACTATAGCAAGATGAAGGCACGCTTTAACGGTGGCGATATTTCCGAACTGGATTTGCTTCAGTCTGAACAACAATTGAGGGAGGCACAAGCCATGGTGCCTAATTTTGTACGGCAGGTGGCATTCCTGGAACACGCGCTGAATGTCATTTTGGGTCAGCGGACAATGTCCATTCCCCGTGGCCTCAGAAATATCGAACAGCCGGAAGCACCCCTCATACCGGCTGGACTTCCGTCTACACTGCTTGAACAACGGCCTGACATAAAGCTGGCGGAATACAACTACGTAACGGAAGTCGAACGGATCGGCATAGCCCAGGCTATGCGCTTTCCTACACTTTCTCTGACGGGCTATGCAGGAGGCTTGAGCGATGACCTGTCGACCCTTACAAGCCCGGGGGCGGTGACCACGAATATTACCGGCAGGCTGATCGGCCCCATTTTTAATTTTGGCAAAAATGTGCGAAGGGTGGAGGCACAAAAGAAAGTGGCCGAGCAGTCCATGTACAGATACGTGAATACCTACCTCACCGCCTTGGCTGATGTAGAAAATTCACTGGTGGCAGTAACCACTTTTCAAACGGAATACGAGGCCCGTCAGCTTCAACTACAGGCTGCACTAAAAAACCTTGAGCTCTCTCGCGCACGTTACGACAATGGATTCACCTCTTAC
>JANYHW010000032.1 GCA_025358885.1 Cytophagales bacterium
TATAACTCCCAGGGCTTATTGCTGTACGAAGACCGGATGGCCAGCCATTTTTCATCAGGAGACACGGAAACCTCGTTGGCTCCGGTGAATGAAGTTAGTTTCTCTGCTTTTCCTCCTGTTGCCGGTATTTTATAAAAATGCTTTTCACCAGGATGTACTTCATTGGTTGTGATATAAAATGATTTCTTGTCTTTAGAAAGTTCTACCGACTGGACTTCGTATTTGCCGGATGTGACTGCTTGTTTTTTCCCGGCAAGAAAATCATACACATATATATGTGAGTACCCTGTCTCTTCAGATTGGAACCAGAGTTGGTTATTGCTAATCCAGCCAATAGCCCCGGGTCCAAAGCCTGTGCCTGGTCCACCCACCCATGCCTCATCACGCTGACGATCGAGTAGTTTTAGTTTCTGTGTTGAGGGATCCAATGACAACAACCAGCGGTCCTTGTTATCCTGTGCACGCATGACCACAACATTGTTCTTTCCGTCTTCACTCCAGTAGGGGCCGAACATCACGACAGGCCTGGGTTCGGGTTTGGCTGGCTTGCCACTTCCTTCTTTGCTCTTGTCACCCTTAGGGGCTTTGGCGGGGTAATCTTTTCTATAGTCAGGGGCATCAAAAATGCCCGGAACTTCATCTGTCTTCACCATCAGCACGGTGTCTTTGTCAATGCTATAGACCAGCAGTTCGTATGCATTCTGTGCTCCGCCAACTTTTGTCCGTGAAGGAATATCTTCAGTAAATCCTGATTCTGTAACATAGCTGGGAACAATGGTTGCTTTTGGATTTGCGAGCTTGGTCAACCTGAATGTGATGAACTTGCCATCGGGACTAAGTTGCATCTGGTCCACATTTTTCTCTTCAATGTATATCTCTTTTGGCCGGTGAGGGCGGTCACCTTTTTGCATTTTGTCCGCCGCCTTCTTGTTGGCATTGCGTTCCCTGAGAATCTGGAAGTAGGCAAGTTGATCTGCCTTCAACCACTTCTCTTGTTCTGTTGATTTGGGATCTGTTTTCTTACTGCCCTTGCGGAAATCGGTGTGTTGTGAAAAGGTCCCTGAACCTATTTCCCAACTGAATAAATTTATCCCTGTTGTGAACATCACCTTTTTTTCATCAGAAGAGAAAGTTGGATTGAATTCGCGCTCGTTTGTAAACGTGATTTTTGTGATCTTACCTGTGATTACATCCATCATGAAAACGTCTCCATTTTTCTCATACAATTTTTTGGATTTTGAGTGATTGTAAGCACCGTTGACAGATGGAAGATTTCTGCGGACGGCTGCGTTCACTTTTTGAGGTGTATGGCTTGTCAATGAAATGGAATAAAGTGAGTCTCCCATATTTTTGTCTGGATTCCAGTTAAAATACAATTGCTTTCCATCTTCGCTCCAGAAAACCTGGGAGGGGGCGACACCTATCCATTTGGGGTCCCTCATGATTTTTTCAACCGTAAGGGGAGCGAGTTGCTGGGCCTGAGCAGTGATGCTTACCAAAAGAAACAGAATGACCTTTTTCATAGAGTTGACAATCAGGTTAGGATGCGAAATTATTGAAATTCACCTGCTGAAAAAGCACGGATGTGATGGATGGTTTCTGGACCGTTCTTATTGTTCTTTGGACTTCGTCAAGTCTCCAAACAAGCTATTGAAGACAGACAGGATGAGGCTGAAGGCAAGCGCCCACCAGAACCCGTCGACGGAAAACCCATCCACGAAATGATCGACCAGTAGGATGATAATGGCATTAATGACCAGCAGAAAGAGTCCGAGTGTAATTATGGTGATGGGTATTGTCAGGATGACCAGAATGGGTTTGACAATGACATTGGAGACAGAAATAAGAATTGCTACCAGGAGGGCAGCCCAATAATCCTGAACGTGGGCACCCGGAAGAAGGTAGGCCGTGAGCATGACGGCAACGCCGGAAAGAAGGAGGCGGGCGATAGGATTCATAATATGATCAAAGGTAGCCATGGATTACACAAATTACCACGAGCATCCTGTGGTAAATCATCAATCCATGACAAAACGTACCAAGCATCTGTACTTTTTGCAGACCTTTCGTGTTACTAACTTCGGAAAGTGTACGCCATCGTCGACATAGAAACTACGGGAGGCTACGCGGATAACCACCGCGTTACGGAAATAGCTATCTATCACCACGATGGTATCCAGATCACCGACAAGTTTCAAACCCTGATCAACCCTGAACGCCTCGTGCCCCATTACATCACGGGACTCACCGGCATCACCACGGAAATGGTTCTCCAGGCACCTACATTCGGAGATATTGCCCATGAGATTCACGGCTGGTTAAAAGATAGAGTATTCGTTGCGCACAATGCACACTTTGATTACAGCTTTCTAAAGAAGGAGTTTGACGAGGCGGGGATTCAATGGAGCACCCGGAAACTCTGTACTGTCCGGCTTGGCCGAAAAATTATTCCTGGACTGGATTCCTACAGCCTGGGCCGCCTGGCAGAGAGTCTGGGGATTCGTATTCCCAATCGTCACCGCGCAGGAGGAGATGCGGAGGCAACGGCAAAAATTTTTGATATTTTTCTGAAGCGCGACATCGATGGGGTTATAGCCAAGGCACTGAAACGAGGGTCAGGCGAAACCATCTTGCCACCTAATCTCTCCAAGGAAGACTTTGACAATCTGCCGGCAAAGGCTGGCGTGTATTATTTTCATGATGCCCACGATAACATTATCTATGTTGGAAAAGCAATCAACATTAAAAAAAGAATTGCAGGCCACTTCTCCGGCGATGCCCGTGAATGGAACCGATCCAACATTCGGAACGAAATTCACCACATCACGTTTGAACTTACCGGCAATGAATTGATCGCCCTTATACTTGAATCGCAGGAGATCAGAAAACACTGGCCAAAATATAATCTTGCACAGAAGTACAGGTTGGAAGAATGGGGCATCTATGATTACCAGGACCGCAATGGCTACCTTCGCTTTGTAGTCAATACGGTAAGCAGAAACTCTGCCCCACTCATCACGTTCAGTACGAAGGGTGATGCCTGGAACTTTCTTTGGGAGAAAGTGCGGGCCGCTGACCTCTGTCCAAAACTATCCGGACTTCAAACGGCAAAGGGTCCATGTTATGCGCACCAGTCAGGTACCTGCAATGGAGCATGCGAAGGAAAAGAGACGACGGCTGAATACAATGCAAGAGCCCAGCGGGCGATCGATTCCTTTTTTGAAGAAGGTGAAACCGTGGCCATTGTTGGTAAGGGACGAAGGGCAGACGAAAGGTCACTCGTATTGGTGGATAAGGGAATGTATATGGGGTTTGGCTTCTTTGACCGCGATGTGGCCTTAAGCGATTTCGAGTCCGCAAGGAATTATGTTGCCATGGGGAAAGAAAACCGGGTAGTGCAGAACCTGGTTAATTCATATCTGTTGGATCCAAGGGGAGTGGAAATTATCAAATTCCCAAAGGATGACCGCCCAACCTCCGAAATTACCTGATAGCCAATTGAATAATCCCGCAAAATCTCTTTGCCGTTTTTAAAACCCAAATCCCTAATATTGCGATTAAATTTTCAGGAAAAAGTAGCGTTATGGCATTTGAAACAGCAACCGAGCAACAACAAGAGCACCGAACAAAGATAAACCAGGTATACTCGGAAGTGGCCAAGGTGGTCGTGGGTCAGGAGTATATGGTCAATCGCCTCCTCATTGGCTTATTTACGAATGGACACGTTTTGCTTGAGGGGGTACCAGGTCTTGCCAAAACACTCACTATTTCTACTGTAGCGAAGGTCCTGCATCTGGATTTTCAACGGATCCAGTTTACTCCCGACTTGTTGCCTTCCGACCTCGTCGGAACTATGATCTACAATCAGAAGGATGGAAAATTTGAAGTGAAGAAAGGTCCGATTTTCGCCAACATCATCCTCGCGGACGAAATCAACCGCTCTCCAGCCAAAGTGCAGTCGGCTTTGCTCGAAGCGATGCAAGAGAAGACAGTTACCATTGGAGAGACCACGTTTACCCTGGACAAACCATTTCTGGTGCTGGCAACTCAGAACCCGGTGGAAAATGAAGGAACCTATCCACTTCCGGAAGCACAAGTTGACCGGTTCATGATGAAAGTGTTTGTGGATTACCCCACCAAAGACCAGGAGCTTGAAATCATGCGGAGGATATCCAACCTGCAGTTTGATTTTACCGTAAATACCGTTTTGACCAAAGCGGATATTTTTGAGATTCGCAGTGAAGTGAACAAGACCAAGATCTCAGAATCACTGGAAAAATATATCATCGAACTGGTATCAGCCACGCGCAAGCCGAAAGAATACAAGCTTGATCACGAAGCCCAGTACATTCAGTTTGGTGCTTCTCCTCGCGCCAGTATTAACCTCAACCTTGCAGCCAAGGCGATGGCCTACCTGGAAGGCCGGGATTATGTTCTGCCCGAAGACATCAAGGAAGTGGCACGCGACGTCATGAACCACCGCATTATTCTCAATTATGAAGCCGAGGCCGACAACGTGAAGACCACCGACATCATCAAAGCGATTTTGAACAGGGTGCCCATCAGTAAGTAAGAATTCAGTGTTTTGTGATTTGTTACCCTAACATTAACTCAATGTTAGGGTATTATTTTTTTAGAGGAGTCAGGAATTCATGTCGCCAGGGAAAATGTCAAATGGCTTCGAATACAGGGAAATACACATAACAATTTCATAATACCACCCACCATTATGATTAATATGACCGCATCACCTTTGCGGAAATTAAATTCATATGAAAAAATCATTACGCACGATGCTCTTATCGGTGTGTATTTTGTGGGTGACAGCGGTTTCAGCACAAACAACAACCAGTTCGATCAGTGGCCAGGTCAAGGACTCAAAAGGTGGTGAGATACCCGGTGCCACCGTGCAATTGGTCTACCGACCAACTAATATTTCTTACGGCTCTATAACGAATGCAGAAGGTCGCTTCTTTCTTGCCAATCTGAATTCCGGCGGCCCCTATGACTTAACCATATCGTTCGTTGGTTATAAGACTCAAAAACAGGAAGATATATACCTGAAACTTGGTGAGACGCAAAAATTTCACATGGAGCTTGCTGAGGATGTACAACAACTTTCTGAAGTTGTCGTGACCGGAGTTCTTGAAAACGCAGCTGAGCGCACGGGTCCCAGTACAAACATCGGTAGGCAGCAAATAATGGCGCTTCCTACTTTGTCTCGCAGTTTTTCTGACTTTACAAGACTTACCCCTCAATCAAGCAACAATTCATTTGCCGGGACAAATTTCAGGTATAACAACATTTCGCTGGATGGTGCAATAAACAACGACGCGATTGGATTTAGTCCTTCGTTGGGTGGAATAAGCGGAACATCCAATCAACCCGGAAGCAGTACCCGGACCAACTCTTTTAGTATGGACGCGATACAGGAAGTTCAGGTACAACTTGCCCCCTACGACGTTTCGCTGGGAAATTTTACCGGTGGTAGCATCAATGCCGTTTCGAGAAGCGGGACCAATGAGGTGACGGGGTCTTTCTACAGTTTTCAGCGCAACGCCAGTATCACCGGTAAGTACCAGGGGGCGGATAAAGTGGGTGATGGAAGCATCAACAGTTCATACTATGATTATCAAACGGGTTTCCGTCTTGGGATGCCTATCATTAAAGACAAGTTATTCTGGTTTACCAATGAAGAAATTACCAGGAACTCCACCCCTGTATTTTTTCCTGCAGGTGCTCCAGGGTACTTCATGACACAAGCCATTGCTGACCAGATCACGACGAAGCTTCAATCTATGCCGGTCAGCCAATTTAACCCAACAGGCGGATATGATCCTGGTGCTACAGGTTCTTACAATATTTACTCAAAGAGTCAGAAATACTTCAACCGTTTTGATTGGAAAATAAACAACAATCACACGCTGACGCTGCGCAACAACACTATTGTTTCAGAGGCCAGCAACCTTGAGAGATCAACACAGGAATTCCAGTTCGGAAGTTATGACTTTGTCCAGCACAATGTAAACACAAGTACAGTGGCTGAGTTAAAAAGCCGGTTTGGCGCAAACTCTAGCAACAGCCTGATCATCGGCTATACAGATATTAAGGACTCCCGCGATCCGCAATCGATATTTCCTCAAATTCAAATCAATGGAATCAACGGGGGTCACGTACTTCTGGGAACAAACCGTGAAGCAGGGATATTCAACATGCACCAGCGGACCTTTGAGTTTACTGATAACTATAAATTCTTCAAGGGAAATCACAACTTTACCATTGGCACGCACAATGAATTCTATAAGATCAATTACGGATTTATCAACTCATGGAATGGTCGTTTTGACTATGGAAGTCTCGCCAGTTTCCTGGCCGACACCCCATCGAGGATGCGGGCAATATACAGTGCCACCGACAACTCAAGAGCTACGCAATATGATAATTCATCACAGGCAGGTGCTTTCAATGTAGCACTGACCAGCGCTTATGTTCAGGATGAATGGATAAAAGACAAACTGACCCTTACCTATGGTCTCAGGGTTGACATGCCCTTGATGCCGACCGGACCGGATGCAAGTGCCCGTGCCAATTTCCCTGCAAACCCAGCTAACTATGGAACGACATATACTTACAGCACGCCAATTCCCCAGATCAGCAATACGTATTTGGGTACCCCGTACGTTTCGCCCCGCATTGGGTTCAACTATGATGTGAAAGGCGATCAAAGCATCATTGTCCGTGGCGGTTCAGGGCTGTTTACCGGCAGGGTTCCCTTTGCATGGTTTGGCTACACCTTTATTAACAATGGATCCGCTTACAATGCAATGGACCTTAATCCACCGAAAGCAGGGACTGCCATCCCTACCGATCAAACCCAGTTTGGTGCCTTCGCTGCGGCCAACGGTTCCAAGAATAGAACTGAACTTGATCTCCTGGACAAAAACCTGCAGTTACCAAGAATGTGGCGAAGTAACCTGGCAGTAGATTTCAAGGTAGCCGGCGGATATGTGGTTACCCTGGAAGGTCTGTACACCAAGACCATCAAGGACATGATTATCAAACAAGTCAATTTGAAGGATTCGGTGCTTTATGCCGGTTACGATGTTAACCACCAGCAACCATTGTATTTTGGATCTACGACTGCAACGGGAACGGCAAACCGGGTAAGCAACAATTTTTCCAGTACGTACCTGCTTACCAATACCGATCAGGGCTATCGTTATCAATTGACGGCGAAGGTGACGAAGAGCTATCCGTTTGGTCTGAATATCATGGCGGCATACACCTATGGCCAATCCAAGGATATGCTGAATGGAATCCGGAACTCGCTGGAATCAGGATGGCAACTAAACCAGTCGCTCAGCCCGAATAACCCTTCTCTGGCATATTCCAATTTTGATATACGGCACAGAATTGTTTCATCAATACAGTACAAGAAAGCATGGGGACAATCTGGTGCATCTTATATTACCCTGATCTACACCTCACAATCAGGCTCTCCCTTTACCTATGCAATGACATCCAACAACAAGTTAAGCGCAACAGGCCAGCAACTTGATCTGTTCTATGTTCCGCAATTGAATGGTGAAAATCCATATAACCTATCCGCTCAGCAACTCTCTGATTTCAATAAATTCATTGACAATGACCAGTACCTCAGCAGCAGGAGGGGTCAATTCACCGAAAGAAATGGGGCACGTACTCCATGGAACAATCAATTGGATCTTCGACTGATGCATGACTTTTACCTGAATGTTGGTAAAAAGAAGAATACAATTCAGCTCACATTTGACATCATGAACCTGAGCAACATGATTAACAAGAACTGGGGTATCGTCTATTTTACTCCCAATACCTTAAACTCCTCAGTTGATCCAGGCTTAAGTGTAAGCAGTCGCACTGTTGCTTCCGGTGTGGTGAATGTAACCGGAACGTACTCGACACCAGTGGCGACCTATTCCATAGATCAATTTAGCTCAAGGTGGCAGGCTCAACTTGGAGTACGATATATTTTCTGATAAACAATGATTAAAGCAAAAGAAAAAGACCCTCTTGAAAAGAAGGGTCTTTTTTCTAATTCACTTTCCTCTGCCGCTCTTTATGCATTTCAATCACCTTCTTGATTTGTTCGCCAGCTAGTGCAACTGAGTCCTGGGATTTCTTGTTGTTGGTGATTTTTTGAATCAACACCAGGTTCTCGAACTTGTTTGCCTCAGCAGCCTTATCCAATTGAATTTTTTCCTGGCCGTTGTTGCCTAGCTTGATATTCAGGTCCTTGTTCTGGTTTGTCAACCGTTGTTGTTGACGCACCACCGCATCAAGGGCCTGCTGTCCTTCGTCTATCTGCGCCTGGATCTTTTCACGATAAAACTTCACGCCAAATTGATATACGAGTTTTTCCAATTGGTTCTCCACGAGGGAGATATCATTTACAGTCCACTCTGTCGACTTAATACCCATCCAGACAGAAGCCTTTTCTTCGTCGCCATTGCCCGTTACGGTTGCATATACAATACCAGTAGTGTATATCGTACCACCCATGGCTGGGCCTTCGACGTACTGATAGTCACTTCCAGATTTGACTTTGCCCAAATCTTTGAGGAACCTGCTCCACGCTGCGACTACATTATCTTTCTTTCCCTCCAGGTCGGTCCCATACCCTTCGGCATTTTCGCCCTTGATCTTATCACTTTTCTTGCTGACAGACACTTTTTGGGCAAAAAGGCCCGAGGTAGCGAAGAGAACTAAAAGAATCGTCAACTTTTTCATGACTCATGGGTTAACTTGTGTGTAAAGATCATTTAAAAATTACCGTATTGACAAATTCCATCCTCATTACTGGTGCTTCCGGAATGGTCGGGACCCGTCTCACAGAAATTCTTTTACAAAAAGGATGCCGCGTGAGTCACCTTGGCCGATCAAAGAGAAAGGGAGTGGTGTTGTCGTTTGTCTGGAATGTAGAAAAACAGGAGATAGACCCTCATGGTTTTAAGGACATCGATACCATTGTTCACCTGGCAGGTGCGGGCGTTGCCGACAAGCGATGGACGCCAACGCGTAAGCAGGAAATATTGGATAGTCGCACGAAGTCCACTGCGCTCCTATATGATGAGCTGAAGAAAGGCAATCACTCGGTGAGGACCTTTGTCTCGGCCTCCGCCATTGGATATTACGGCTTTGGACTTGAAGATAATGTATTGGATGAAGAAAGCAGCCCGGGGCCTGATTATCTCGCCAACGTCGTGGTGCAGTGGGAACACGAAGTGGACAAGATATCCACTTTGAATATGCGGGTTGTCAAGATCCGAATAGGAATAGTCCTTGCATCACAAGGTGGGGCATTGGTGGAGATGGCAAAACCCGTTCGATGGGGTGTAGGAGCTCCCCTGGGTTCGGGACGACAGCAGGTAAGTTGGATTCATCTTGATGATCTATGCGAAGTGTTTGTCAAGGCAATTGAAGACAATCACATGAATGGCTCCTACAATGCGGTGGCACCCAATCCTGTAACAAACCGTGAAATGACCCACTCGATTGCAAAAGCGTTGCATCGGCCCCTTTGGCTTCCACCTGTACCTCCCTTGGTGCTTCGTGCTTTAGTGGGAGAAATGGCCGACATTGTCATGAACGGAAGCAAAGTCTCCTGCAAGAAAATTCAGAAAGCAGGTTATGTATTCCAATTTGAAGATCTTAGTGCTGCGCTGAAAGATCTACTTCAACCCAATACCACATAAACGCTTCAACATATTAGTGGACTGCTACACCAATCTTGGAATCGGCCGTCCCATAATAAAGAAACCACTTTCCCTTAAAATGCACCATCCCTTCAATGAAGCAGACCTGGTTAACCTGACCCTCCATTTCGTAAGGCTGATCGGGCATGAGGAAATTATTTTCAGATCGGTCAACCAACTTAGAGGGATCAGTCGGATCAAACAATGCTTGTCCTGCGCAATAGGCTCCTGATGCAATGGATGTGTCTCCTCCGGTTTCTAGATTCATTCCATTATACAACAACAAGACTCCTTTTTCAGTCAGTATCGCAAAGGGACCACTCTCCACGAGCCGGCTGTCAAAATATCCTGATCGCGGCTTGAGAACGGACTTTACCTTACCATTTTCCTCCAAAGGCATCCAATGGACCAAATCATCAGAGGTTGCCAGAAACAAATCGGTATCTCCCCAGTACATCCAGTATTTTCCATGGATTTTTTGCGCCACCATGCGGTCACCCTGTTGTTTGGCGACAATAGCACCGGACTTGCTCCACGTATCGGTATAGGCGCCATTTAATACCAGGCCGTGTTTGGTCCAATGCACAAGGTCTTTTGAAGTTGCCAGACAAAGTCGCGCAAGCTTTCCATCATAGGCAGTATAGGTCAGAATGTATGTGCTGTCGTCGCTTTCTACTACCCTGGGATCTTCTATGCCCCCTTCCCATTCATACACCTTCATCTCGTCGTTTTCGGGGAAGAGAACAGGTTCGGACATCTTTATGAAATGAAGTCCGTCTTCGCTGGTGGCAAGTCCAATCCTTGAAGTGCCGGCATATTTTCCAAGGGTGTCTTCTGCACGGAAGAGAAGATAAATCTTCCCATCGCGTACGACTGCAGCAGGGTTGAACACATCCTTTTCATCCCACTTCACAAGGGAGTTAAGAATGGGACACTTGAAGGCATTCGTTCCTGCGCGTAACATGGGGTTTACACTGTCCACCTTTATGAAGGGTAGCAATGTCCAATCTTTTGATTGCGCTGATTCCTTCTGCTTGCATTCCTGAAAACCCAGCATGAGCAGCAAGGCACCGGTGATGCAAAAAAACCTTCTGTTAATTGTTTCGTTCATTTCCTACCTTCGAAGCTTGTATGGGAAAGATAACAACTATGGCTACCAGGAAAAAGAAAAAGAACGGTGAGGAACTAATCAAGCAAGCGCTTGAAGAGGAACATCGCATACGAAAGGCCTTCAAGGACAAGGATTGGGCAGAAATCAAGAGTTCCGATTCGTGGGTGATCTTCAAGGTGATGAGCGAATTTGTGGAAGGATTTGAAAAGCTTGCCAAGATCGGGCCATGCGTCACCATCTTCGGCTCCGCGCGGATAAAATCCGGAAACGTATATTATAAGACAGCAGAAGAGATTGCCTATAAGCTCGTGCAGCATGGTTACGGTGTTGTCACCGGTGGCGGACCGGGCATCATGGAAGCCGGCAACAAAGGAGCAAACAGGGCAGGTGGAAAATCCGTCGGACTCAATATATTCCTGCCCCACGAACAAAAGGGTAATCCATACATTGATCCCGACAAACTGATTACGTTTGACTACTTCTTCGTGCGGAAAGTCATGTTTGTAAAGTATTCGCAGGGATTCATCGTCATGCCTGGTGGATTTGGCACTATGGATGAGTTGTCTGAAGCCTTGACTTTGATACAGACCAAGAAGATCGGAAGATTCCCCATCGTGTTGGTGGGAAAAAAATTCTGGGCAGGATGGATTGACTGGGTGAAAAAAGTGCTGGTGACGGAAGCCATGATCCATGAAGAGGACCTGAACCTCTTTAACCTGGTGGACACACCTGAAGATGCCGTGAAAGTAATCGATGACTTCTACGCCAAATACCTGCTGTCACCAAACTTTTAATGAAGGACGTCTCGTTATTTGTTTCTATCGCCACCCTGGTCATCTTATTTGGCTACATCACGTACGATGGGTCGAAAGAACCTACTGGTAACGGATCAATCTCAGATGAGGAAGTAGCCCTGGAGGATGATGCAGAATATTCTCTGCCATCGTCCACCGTTTCAATCGATGTTCCTTCAACAGCCTCCTTTGCGGGGGATCCTGTACCGCTGGGTACACCGGATGTATTCGAACGCTTTGATAAAGAGTTGCAGATCAATACGTATTTACACAGCAACACTTTATTTCTAATCAAGAGGGCGAACCGGTGGTTGCCACAGATCGATTCCATATTGAAGAAAAACGACATCCCCCCCGACTTTAAGTACCTTCCCCTCATTGAGTCTGCCTTGCTGAATGATGTCTCGCCCAAACAGGCAGTCGGATTCTGGCAGATATTAAAAACGTCAGGTGGAGAATTGGGACTCGAAATCAACAAGGAGGTGGACGAACGATACGATCCTCTTAAGTCGACAGAAGCCGCAAGCAAGTATTTGAAAAAGGCCTATTCGAAATTCGGTAAGTGGACGCTGGCAGCTGCTTCGTATAACTGCGGTATGGCCGGATTGGATCGACAACTCGATAGCCAGCGCGTGAATGACTATTATGATCTTTACCTCAACGAGGAAACTTCGCGGTATGTTTTCCGGATTCTTGCCATCAAGGAGATTGTGGAACATCCGGAACGATACGGATTTAAATTAAACCCGGACCATCTTTACCAACGCGAGCACCTTCATTTCGTCGAAGTGAAAGAGACGATCAAAGACCTCGTATCATTCTCCCACCAGCAGGGGATTAACTATAAGCTCTTGAAACGTCACAATCCGTGGCTGAGGAGCGAGAGCCTTACGGTGAAGAAAGGGAAAGGTTATCTCATTGCGATCCCCACGCCCCGTTAGTAGTCTAAATCGTACATTCAAGAATGCGCCCCTACATCTTATCCGAAACCCACTGGAAGACAGTTAAAGAATCAAACTATGAACTAGCAATTCTCCCCTGGGGTGCCACCGAGGCCCACAACCTGCACCTGCCCTATGGGACAGACATTATAGAAGCTGAGCAGATTGCTGCAGAGTCAGCTCGACTTGCCTGGGAGAAGGGAGCCAAAGTAATCGCCCTGCCCGTTATTCCCTTTGGGGTCAACACGGGCCAGTTTGATGTGAAACTTGACATGAATATGAACCCCAGCACGCAACTGCTCGTGCTCCATGATGTGGTGCAGGTGTTAGACCGGCAAGGGATCCATAAACTTATTATCCTCAACAGTCACGGGGGCAATGATTTCAAAACGATGATCCGGGAGCTGGGATTGAAATTCCCGAATATGTTTATCTGTCAGTGCAATTGGTTTCAGGCTTTAGATCAAAAAGAATTTTTTGAAAATAAAGATGATCATGCCGGTGAAATGGAAACGAGTTTGATGATGCACCTCGCTCCGCAATGGGTGAAGCCGCTTTCTGAAGCAGGGGATGGGGCCGCGAAAAAATTTCGGTTTGCTGCCATTCGGGAAGGGTGGGCCTGGGCAGAACGCAAATGGACTGAGGTTACGAAAGATACCGGTGTTGGTGATCCAGGAAAAGCAACGGCAGAAAAGGGAGCGCGTTATTTTCGGGCGGTAACCGATAAGGTTGCACAGTTTTTTATTGCGGTAGCGAAAACGGATCGCAATAATTTTTACGAATGATTTTCGCCGCTCTTTATTGGGTGACAGCAAATCTTTTTGTCACAAGGACGCTGGTGCAATAAAGGATTCATCTCAATTTTTCTTCGGAGGATCAATCATGATATGCGCACGGTGTGTCCCGGGGTTCATGATCCATGGCATTCCGGGTGCGCCGGGTTTGGAAGGAAGGCCTGTGCTTTCCGGGGTTGCATAGGCGATGTATATCACAAATCGGGAATACCCATTTTTTACTTCGCCTGTGTTGGGGTCATAACTGTCGGCTGTGAACACAATCAACGTGGCGGGCTGCTTAGGCATCAGCAGTTTGTTTGCTTTCACTTCCTGTTCGCGGATATCGAAAACCTCCTGAAAGGATTTTCCTTCTTTCTTCAGTTCGCGTCCACGTGCCATGAAGGGCTCCAGGCTTTTGTGGTAACAGGAAACATTGATCCCAGGCAAGGCGGGGTCATCGGTAAGACAAACCATTTCGTTCTCACCTTTTCGCAGAACAATAAAATCACCCTTGGGGGAATATCCGTAGACCATGGCTTTCTCTCTGGATTCTTCCGGACAAGCAAGCAATGCCAATTTGATTTGCACGTCGGCGGCAGGAATCGTTTGTCCGTTTGAGAGATGGCATACAGCTAGTACAACTAAGGTCAAAATGTGTTTCATAGGTTTGTCTTTAGTGGTCCGGTTATTTTTTTCCGTTGATCACTCGGTATTTCAGCTTCTCATACTACTTCCTCAGATCCGCCACCACCCTGAACCCAAGCCACATCTGTGGACCTTCGTATACATTTTGTACACCTGGCTGACACTCTGAAGCCGTGTGGGTACAGCTGCCTCCTTTTGCTATTCCCTTTACATTTGTCATCTCAGCCACATTACCCATCAGGTCCATCAATCCATTCAAATCGGGAAAGAAAACACCTTCCTGCATAGGTACGCCATACCCAAATTCTTTCTTCATCAAGATGTTGGTTTCGCACCAGCTATTGTGTCTGTGATTGTAAATGGCGCAGCCGTGTTTATTTATACCTGTTTGAAAAGCCACACGGTGCTCGTCCTCTTTAACCCAGGGGGCAAGAATATCCGTTAGCAAGGAATCCATTTCAACAGGAGTGGCCAAACGAAAATTCAGTTTGAGGGTGGCATATTTCGGGATGTCCACATATTTCTCCGAAAGCCATTCGCAATAGGCAAGGGCTTGTTCATAGGTGATTCCCGTGACGGGCATATTCTCGCACTTTTCAACCGCCTTTATTTTTTTGCCTGAATCCACAAAACTTGTGTCTCGAAAAATGCTTCGGGGCTCTTTCATCTGAACCATTTCATCCTGTTTCGTATAGATGCATTTTGAAACAATAGCATTAGGAACTGGCAGCATCGCCGGGTCATGGCCGGTGGATTCAAGGAACTCCAGCCAGTCGTCGCAGGAAACCTCTTTTACGGAGATCAACAGGTTTCTTTTCTGCACCCATTCAAATCCGGGCGGTATATGCTTCTTTTGCGCCCTCAGGGAGACGGGGAAAAGAATAAGCAGGATCAGCAGAAGGCGCATATCGATGAATTACCAGCCGAGTCCGTAATCCTCGCCTTGGTTGCTTGATCCTCCCCAGAAGCTGCCATGTTTCCAGTCAAAGTAAATTGCGTTGATGGGTCCGCTGGTCCGCTCTTCATAAGATAATTTGTATCCCATCCTGGAAAGTTCTTTCCTTGTCCATGGCGGCATATCATTATTCAAGGTAAGTGCACCGGGAAGTTTTTCGTGATCGCCAAAGCTTGAATACATCTGAAAGGTCTTGAAACTCGGGGCCTCGCACGATTCCTGAACCGTCATGTTGAATTCCACCACGTTCAGAAAAAACTGAAGAAGCAGTTGATCCTGCTCGTCACCCGCTTGTTTCGCAAAGGAGAGAAATGGCTTGCCATCTTTTAATGCCATGCTCGGCGTTAGCGTAACTCGTGGTCGCTTGCCAGGTTCCACCACGTTAAATGGATTTTCTCCCGGATCCAGTACGAAAGACTGCATTCGCTGACTCATCCCAATGCCTGTATTCCCGGCAATACAGGATGGCACCCAGCCACCGCTTGGCGTGATGGATACCACCCAACCCTCTGCATCGGTTGCCTCAACAGAAGTGGTTCCGGCAGTAAAGTCCTCCAGGAATTGTTCGCTCAATGGATTGGTTGATTGACGCAATGACACCTGGTTGTTTCCCCACTTCTTTAGCAGATCCATATAGGGATTTTGTTTGCCTTCAAATGGATAGGGGTCACCGGGACCAATTTTTGGATCATTCATCTCCCAGTTGATCGACTTGATTCGTTCCTTGGCATAATCTTTTGACAACAATCCTTTCATGGGCTCTTCGGGCCCAAAGGCGGGATCACCGTAGTAAAAATCTCGGTCAGCAAACGCCAGGTTCATCGCCTGGTACAGCGTGTGGATGTATCGGCTTGAGTTGTATCCCATACTCTTCAGATCGAAGTTCTCAAGGATGTTGAGTGTTTGCAGCATGGCAGGACCCTGCGTCCATTGCTGAAGTTTATACACTTCGATTCCACGGTAGGTGGTCATCATCGGCTCTTCAATTTTTACTTTCCAGTTCGCGAGATCTTGTTCCGTGATCAGGCCACCTTGTTCCTGGCTTCCGCGCGCAATTTCCTTTGCTATGTCGCCTTTGTAAAAACGTTCATAGGCGGCATAGATGGCTTCCTTCCTGGTCTTGCCTTTTTTCAGCGCAAGTTGTTCGGACTCAACCAGCTTTTGAAGGGTTGTGAGGAGATCCTTTTGTACGAATATCTCTCCTGCATCCGGGGCCTCACGTTTTTCACCAGGATGTGTCAAAAATACTTTTGTGGAATATGGCCACTTTTTGATTTCATCTTTCCCACGTTCAATTGAGTTGGCCGTTTGTGCTTCAATGGGATACCCTTCGGCGAGTTGCATGGCTGGAGCAAGGACATCTTTCAAACTCAGGGTACCGTATTCTGCCAGCATGGTCATCAGGCCGCCTGCGGTGCCGGGAGTCACTGCGGCCAGGGGACCGTACCGCGGTGGGTATTTCATTCCTTTGCCTTTAAAAAATTCAGGTGTGGCGCCTGTAGGGGCGACCCCTAACGCATTGATAGCGATAACTTTCTTGGTCTTTGGATTGTAAATCAGTGCTTGAGTTTCACCACCCCAGGCGAGAACATCCCACATGGTACAAGTCGCTGCAAGCATAGCACAGGAGGCATCGATTGCATTGCCACCCTTGCTGAATATCATTGCTCCGGCAGTAGCAGCCAACGGCTTACCGGTAATGGCCATCCAGTGCTTGCCGTGCAAAGGAGGCTTTTGGGTTTGAACAGGGAAATTATTGAACGATTGGCTTCGCACGGCGAACGAGCAACAGAAAAAGCCAATGATGAGTACGTAGTATTTCATAACCAATAGATTTTAGGTTAATCAAATATAATACGTTTGAAGGAGCTTAAAGCTCCGATTTTATGATCAGCAAAATGAGGAGATGCGTGGCGGGTGACAAGATGATTTACTGGAAAAAAGTTTATGTTTGATTGACCTTTAAGCATTTGCAGTAAAACCGGAATTTATGATCGAGAGTGTTCAAGAAGCCACTTCTTTTATTCGAGCCCATGGCATAACCTCGCCCGAAATTGGAGTTATCCTCGGCACCGGGCTGGGCGATTTGTTTGTCAAGGAGATTAAGAACCCCGTAGTTATTAATTACAACTCCATTCCACATTTTCCCATCTCTACTGTCGAGTTTCACAAAGGGAAATTGATCTATGGTATGGTGAAGGGAAAGAAAGTACTGGCCATGCAAGGCCGGTTTCACTATTACGAGGGTTACAACCTTCAACAAATCACGTTACCTGTAAGGGTCATGAAAATGCTGGGGGTGCAGCAACTCCTGATATCTAACGCGGCGGGTAACATGAACCTAAAGTGGAAAATGGGACAACTCATGCTTATCGATGATCACATCAATTTGCAGCCGGACAATCCCTTGCGGGGTGAAAACTTTACGGTTTTGGGGCCACGCTTTCCGGACATGAGTCAACCTTATTCCAAAAACCTCAACAAAAAAATTGTCAGCATAGCAAAGAAGAAAAAAATCAAATTGAATGTTGGTGTGTATGCTTGTGTTATGGGTCCCAATCTTGAAACAAGGGCGGAGTATCGCTTTCTTAGGAAAATCGGAGCAGATGCGGTGGGCATGAGTACGGTACCGGAAGTGATTGTGGCTAATCACATGGATCTCCCATGTTGCGCCATCAGTGTGCTGACCGACGACTGTGATCCGGACAATCTAAAGCCAGCCCTTATTGCCGACATTATTAAGATTGCTGGCAAGGCAGAAATCAAGATGACCGAACTTTTTGTCAATTTGATCCGGCAGTTGTAGGGTCCGGCAACCTTTGGTTGTCTATAAGCGTCTAACGATAAAAATCCAACGCTTATGAGATCGATTCTTTCTGTTTTCTGCCTTATTTTCGCCGTTTCTGGCTTTTCCCAAAACCGGGATGGAGATTTCCATCTGGATAAGGAATACAAGATGTCGTCGGTAGGTACCATCAAGTTAAACTCCTCCGATGCTAAAGTTTATATCACCGGTTCATCAAGAACAGGCGCTCACGTGAAGGTTGATCGAGAGGTCACCACGAAAGGACTTGCATTTGGCCATGAGGAGTTCTCCGTAGAAATAGATGAAGTAAGTGGCAATCTTGAAATCAGGGAACATTCCAATTCGGTTTCCATTGGTGTGGTGGGCTATCATTATGAAAAATACACGATCCATATTGAGGCACCGGAAGGGGCAGGGTTAATGGTCAAAGGAGATGACGGTGACTACTGGATTAAGAACATTGGAGGAGAAATATCAATGGATATTGATGATGCCGATGTGGAGCTGACCCAATGTTCAGGAAATAAGTTCGATTTCAGGTTGGATGATGGAGACATCAAGATGGATGGTGGAAAAGGAAGGCTCGAAATAAATGGTGATGATTCTGACGTACAGATCAGAAACGGCAACTTCTCCTTCGTGGAGGCAAAAATTGATGACGGCGACCTCGTCATAGAAACTTCACTCGACGACAAGGGGGAATATTTTGTTGACGCACAAGATGGGCTTGTTTCATTGACCATTACGAAAGGCGGCGGCAAAGTTTGACATCCGCCATGACGACGGACGGGTTATTGCAGACAGCAGGTTCAGCACGGTGGAAGATTCCGACAACCGCACACGTCTCACACTGGCCAGTGGAAATGCCAAAGTAGACATCCGGGCTGACGACGCTCGCGTGCGGCTGGCAAGTCGATAGGGTAGTTTATTTCTTGTAACTAACTGAAAATCAAGCACTAAATATCACAGATTCCCACTCCCTGGGTCAGGGAAGCAATTTTGTCTGGCCTTTTCGGGATGAATTCCTGGGCCACAAAACCCTTAAAGCCGGTGGCCACGATGGCGCGCATAATCGCAGGATAAAATAGTTCCTGCGATTCATCTATTTCATTCCGGCCGGGGACACCGCCGGTATGATAGTGTGCTATATAAGGATGATACTTCCGGATCGTGGCAATGACGTCACCCTCCATGATTTGCATATGATAGATGTCATACAACAACTTGAAGTTGGGAGAGCCAAGTTTGTCACACAGCTTCACACCCCACTCGGTATGATCGCATTGATAATCTTTGTGATCTACTTTGCTGTTGAGCAGTTCCATGCACATGGTGATGTTATGCTTCTCCGCAATTTTTATCACGGGAGTCAATCCCTTTGCACAGTTTTCAAGTCCCTGAGCATAACTTAATCCATTGGCATTGCCACTGAAGCAAATGACATTCTTGAGCCCTGCATCCACTGCTTTGGGGATGTTTATAGAATAATCTTTCAGCAGTGCTTCGTGCATGGAGGCATCACTGAAACCTTTACTAAGACCAAAGCCACTGCCGTAGGCCATTGCGCAGGTGAGCCCATATCGCTGTGCCGTAGCCCACTCTTCTGGCTTTAGAAGATCAATCGATTTGATACCAATGGCCCTGGCTGCTTCGCATAATTTTTCCAATGGGATGTCACTGTAGCACCATTGACACACAGAGTGGTTAATATTATTTCTCAATGAAGAAGGCAGCACATTCATGGCATGTGCAATTTCCGGTATTACCATGCTTCCGGCAAACCCGGCGGCTATGGACTTAATGGCTTGCTCACGGTTCATAGGCATACTGAAATTAATTTACACTAGTTCACTTACTGCGTTCGTCCCTGTAAATAACACCATCTTTCATGACAAACTGGACCTTTCGAAGATCGGAGATGTTCCTTGACGGGTCCCCCTTTACGGACATCAGGTCCGCTTTCCAGCCGATTTTGACAGCGCCAATTTCATTTTCCATGTGCAGGGTCCGGGCATTAACCGAGGTTACTGCGCGAAGCAAATCCAGTGGTTTGATCCCTCCGTATTCTCCCATGAGTTCGAGTTCGTAAACATTTTCTCCGTGAGGAAACACGCCAACATCACCGCCTGCACCGATCGTTACTCCCGCATCCACAGCAATCTTAAGACTCTTCTTTTTTTGTTTCACTGCTGCGGGCTCTTCGTCTTTGCCCTTCTTCCATCCACGATATTGGTTAATCGCATCCACAGCAGCCACTGTCGGAAAGAAAGTCACCTTGTGTTCTTTCATCAATTGAGCAATCTCCTCGTCAAGGAAATCTCCGTGCTCGATGGTTTCAGCACCGGCCATGACGGCACGACGTATGGCTTCTTTGCTTTTCGCGTGACAGACCAGGTAGCGGCCACTGCTGCGCGCTACCTCATTGATGAGCTTTAGTTCATCCAGTGTGAAAGAAGGTTGGTCGTCACCCTTCGCGCCCCAACGATAGTCGGCATATACTTTTATGAAGTCGGCGCCTTTGCCAATCTGGTCCCGCACCACGCGTATTAATTCGTTGCCATCCGCAGGCTCGGCGCCAAGCATGATTTGCATATCCGTGTCATAACCTTTTGGTCCATACGAACCTGTGGCAACAATGGCACGTCCGGCTACAATCATTCTTGGTCCCGGGATAATACCCTCGTTTATGGCTCTCTTCAGAGCCACGTCAGAATACCCGGCCCCTTCCGTTCCGAGGTCCCGAACAGTCGTATAGCCTGCAAAAAGAGTGTTTTTGGCATGTACTGTTGCTCTTGCCGTCCTGTAGGAGTCAGACTCCTTAAGTACCTGGGTGTCCCAATCGGTGATGTTATAGGGGTATAAAAGCAGGTGAGAATGACCTTCGATAAGTCCAGGCAACAAAGTCGTTCCAGGCATGGGAATTAAGATGGCATCTTTGGGGGTTTTAATCGATTCCTTTGTTCCCAACCCGCTGATTTTGTCTCCTTCCACAAGTACCACCCAGCCTTCATGCATTT
>JANYHW010000061.1 GCA_025358885.1 Cytophagales bacterium
TGTTGGTCTCATCCAGTTCCGGTACGGTCTTTCCGGGATCGAGGACCACGGAAAAGCTGTTGGCGCCAAATTCATTGCTGTTGCGGCCACGTTTCATCACAAACCTCAGTACCTCGCTGTACAGCACCGGACTGAAGATGGAATCATACGTCACGGTGGTGTTGTCATTCAATGTTCTCACCACTTTGATTTCCAGCGGTCCGGGTTGTGCCCTGCCAAAATTCTTTACCGCAATGTCGAGGGCGAATGAAGGTGATTGCGCCGTCACGGGTTTGCCGTCGATTGACTGGATGGAAATAGAAGAATTGTCAATGGCATAATCGGGAGCACGGGCGCCAAACAGGGAGACGGCAGGGTCTCCCAAAAGCACCATTTGTTGACACTGTGTGATGGTGGAAAGGCTCACACCCGACTGGGCGAGATATCGTCGTGCCGTTTCCTTTTGCACTTCGCCGATTCCTTTCTTCATGAAAGTGGAGTCGCCAAAAGCAACGGCATAAAACAAATCGGAGTATTCCTTCAGTGTATTCGTGAATCCAAAGAAGCTGTGGGCAATAAATGCTTTTGCGCCTTTGTTTGGCGTAAGCATCCAATCTTCTCCGAAGGTAACGCGGTTGTCAAAGAACCGGCCCGCATTGCATCCATTAATCAGGAAGCCCGGATATTTCCCGGCGTTGTTATAACCTAGCGTGGGATCGCTCACATTGCCGATATCAATGTCGATGGTGCCGGGACCCGAGTGACCGAAAAATGTGATCAGGTTAAGTCCCTTGTTCACCTCGTCCTTGACGTTGATCAGCTCAACGTTCAGGCTTTGCTTTGATATGGTCTCCACCTGACTACCCAGGTAGAAACTTTCTGCGATAGCCTTGAATCCATCGACATATCCTCTGAAAATTTCCGGCTCCCCTTCGTGTATGCCGCCGCTGAGGTGTAAAATATCTTTTCGCCACAACGAGTGGAAGCTCAGCGCCTCCGTCTCTTTTATCTTGTTGAGGTATGCTCCTACCTGTGTCGGCGTGCTCGCCGTGAGGCGACCCGTTGGCACAGCTGGTTCGTAGGTGGTTCCTGCGAGACCTGCAGTGAAGGCCATATCCGAACCGGGCATCCCGGCGGAAGGAACCAGGTCACGAAAATCCGCCGATGTCAACGTGGTCTTACGATAAAATCCCTGCGACACCTCCAGTCCTTTGCCTATGAGAAAAAGAAACTTTGGATGACCACCGCTCACCATGTACTTCATGAACTGATAGATGGCACGCGGGGAAGTCTCGCCGTAGTTAAACTGATTATACAATTGATCGATGGGTACTGTCAGTGTATCATAGCCACCTCCTATCGTCGTTGCGCGATACGAGGCGTACGCCTGAACGACATCACCATAACCAAGGGCAGGTTTCATCAACGAACGATGTGAAATGATAATATAGTTGGAGAGGGAAGGCGTAATGGAACGAAAGCTTGCTTTCTTCAACGCAGGGGTCAGCACCACATTGGATACATACAATTTCCGTGGTGATGTCGTTCCCGGCACAATGGCGCCGATGCCGCCCGTTACTGCATTCGTTCCAATAGAAATGACATTGTCGGGGTCAGTGATATCCCACACCCTTGCGCCGGCGGGTGGGTTAAGAAATTCAACGTAAGATTTGTTGGAGACCTTCGATGGAATGGTGAATATTTTTTCCGGCAATAAAGCGTCATTATAGTCCTGGGAAAAATTCACCTTCACATAAGAAACACTGAGCACATCGCGTGAAGTGGAGGTGAGCCTCACACGAACGGTCATCTTACCATCAGCTCCAATGTCTGTCCAGGCGATAGGCACGCTCAGTTTGGACGTTTCAAAATTCAGAAAATTTGTTGTCGCGACCAGGTGGGATGATCCTCCGTTGGGGCCGGCATAAATTTCTACCTGGTGGTAAAGGTCTTCACGGCCAACAAGCAAGATCTCTAGCTGGGGTGGCGACGTAGTGGTTACCGGCCGTAGGAGATTATCCAGGATCAGATCCAGGAGTCCTGTGCAACCGGCAGTGCCTCCACAAACTGAAACACCAGTCCATCCTTCCCCCTGATCAAAGGCTGTATTTTGAATCTCACTTTGGAGTGTTAAGCCTCCGGAGTACTCGTCCGAGTAAACCTGGAGCCGCTCTTCTGTGTGATAGGTTTCTTTCGGTAGTCCGGAGCCGTTGGCTTCGTAGAAGGAAGTCATCCGCTTTCCCTGCACTGCCAGTGGGTTCCAGGTCAGGAAATAAGCGGTGGTGTCGTTGTATAAATTATAGTATGGATGAGGCTGAAGGGTGGACGGTTTATAGAGATCCGCATCGAGGGTGCCATCGTTGCGCTTACCATAAAATTCGATGTAGTCAGCAGGGTCAAACGTGGCGTCGGCCTGACCTTGAACGAAGATGGCCTGCTCCACACCACGGTGGAAGATGTTGATCCGCCTGGGGTCAATGCCGGAAAGTGGCACCCCTGCCGCCTGGAGATCGGCATATGAAATCTTGTAAACACCGTTTTTCGCTACCGGGACTTTATAATAGGACTGAGTGAAATTGATCCACTCATTAGAAAATTGGGCCTGCGCGAGGTTTGGGAGCATTCCTCCTATCGATAGGCAAAGTGCCAGGATCCGCCCCCTCAAAGCCATTTTCATTGGAATCATCCTGCTCAACAAGGTGAATACGGCTCGGCACCGTGATGTAAATGCCCGATTTTGGCCGAATTTCTCATTTTCAAAATAACAAAAAAAAATCTTAACAGTACTTGGCCAGACATAGTACTTTACCGTATAATACCACCAGAGCGCTTATTTAATCGTGTTGTATGAATCTTGAAAACACACAGGTACAGATGAGGAAGGGAATATTGGAATATTGCATCCTCCATATCATTTCGCGTGGCGAAGTCTACGC
>JANYHW010000066.1 GCA_025358885.1 Cytophagales bacterium
CTAAAATTGCTATTCTCATTGAATCGGACTTTTGTTAAAGGTTAATTTCAATTTTTGATATAAACTAGACCTATATTCTTAATTAGAAGGTTCAAAAAAAGCCAAAAATTCCTTTCCTAGTTATGTTGTTCTAGGAGATAACAATCCACTCGCCGACATCATTGTGGATAGATCAGAAGAGTTTTGTAATCCACGTAAAGTTGCAACAGTTCAAGATTTGGAAAAGGAACTTCGGAGTTCAAAAGTTGTCAACAAAGTCACATATCATTTGTCGAAGTAACGACCTCTCAAAAGTTCTTATGAATACTTGGAGATGTTTAGGATGAGCAACAAATCAGCACCAAAATATTACCCAAGCAAAACCAAGATACATCTATTTAACCGAAATATCCGAAAGAAACATTTTGTCCAAAATGTATAAAACCGTGTTGATGCTATTAAAAACGAAGATTTTTGATGATCATTTGCCGATACAAAACTTACTGAAAATATTCTCCAGCAAATCATCTGTTGATATCACCCCGGTGATCAGTCCCAGGTGATACAGCGCCTGCCGCACGTCCATAGCCAGAAAATCTCCCGTGATACCACTGTCCATTCCTTTCAGCACCCGAACGAGTGCTTCGTGGGTATCGAGTAAACTTTGGTGATGCCTCAGGTTGGTGATGATCACATCGCCTTGCCTGACCTGATTGATATGAAACTTTCCCAGGATCTTTTCCTGTAAGGCTTGAAGATTTGTTTTCTGTGTGGCGGAGATGAAGACAAAATCCTGTCCTTCCAGTTGGCGAAGCAGGGCAGGGTCGGCCTTGTCAACCTTGTTGCCAACTTTAATGATAGGGATGGTCAGATTATCTAACTCTTTCAACTCTTCCTGAATTTCTTTCTGGGTGGTGCCGGCGAGGTCAATTACATATAACACCAAAGAAGCCTTCTTCAACTGTTCCTTCGTACGACCTACGCCGATGGCTTCAATGGTGTCAGTTGTTTCGCGGAGCCCTGCTGTATCTATGAACCGGAAGTTGATGCCTCCCACAATCATCTCATCCTCAATCACATCCCGCGTGGTCCCTGGAATTTCCGAGACAATAGCTTTCTCTTCTTTTAACAAGGCATTCAGCAAAGTCGACTTGCCGGCATTTGGCTTCCCGGCAATCACCGTGGGTACGCCATTCTTAATAACATTGCCTTGTTGAAAAGATTGAATAAGTGTCTGGAGATAGGATTGAATTCTGTGGATGAGTTTCTTCAGGTCTTCGCGCTTGGCAAACTCCACATCCTCTTCTCCAAAATCAAGTTCGAGTTCAATCAATGATGCAAAATGAATGAGCTCTTCCCGGAGTTTCGCGATCTCTTTGGAAAATCCGCCCCGCATCTGGTTCAGCGCCGCCTGGCGTGCATTGTCGGTTTCTGAATTGATAAGATCGGCAACGGCTTCAGCCTGGGCGAGATCAAAGCGTCCGTTCAGGAAGGCTCGCTTGGTGAACTCACCGGGCCCGGCCAGAACAGCTCCATGCTTTACAAGGGTTGTGATGATCCGCTGTACGATCAGGGCTGACCCGTGACATGAAATTTCAACGGAGTTTTCTTTCGTGAAAGAATGGGGTTCTCTGAAAACAGAGACGATAACTTCGTCTATGCTTTCCTTGCCGTCGTGGATCGTTCCGAAGTGAAGGGTGTGAGTGGGTTGTTCGTTGAGATCTTTCCCGATGAAGACCTTTTGTGTGATCTCAATGGCCTCTCTGCCCGACAACCGAATAATCGCAAGTGCGCTCACACCTTGTGGCGTGGCAGGGGCGACGATTACTGGATTGGGGTGCGTCATAAGGACTCAGTCATGGAAAAAATCTGTCTTGCGGTAAGGTGCAATCAAGGATTGCGAACAATCAGTACCGGAATTTTTACCCTGTGGCGCACCGTGTCCAGTGTTGTTCCGAATATCAGGTCTTTTACCAGCCGATGTCCATGGGCGCCCATCACCAGCAGGTCCGAATTGAACTCAGCTACCATTTTGGGTATGACCCTGCGTGGGTTTCCAAATCCAACTTTGATTTCAGCTTTATAACCCAGTTGCTGCAACTGATGCAGGTATGCTTCCAACGCCACCTCATCTTCGGTTGATTCGCGGTCCGCAATATCACTACCATATACCATGGCACCCGCAGATTCAACAACATGGATCAGCAAATACCGGGCATCCTTTCCACCTTGTGCCACAGCGCTCCGTATAGCCAGCGCATCAATTGGGGAGAAGTCGATACACACGGCAACTTTGGTGTATATGGGCTTCTCGAGATCGACCAGTTGGGCGGCAGTGCCATGCGGCATGGTTGTTTCTTTTTCTTTCACACGGGTTTCAAGCCATGGTTTCACGGCTATATACAAAAGTAGTAGTCCTGCACCAAAGCATAAGGGAACGGCAGTGATCCACACCAGCCAGGCATAACTACCAGCCGCATCGATCCATCCGGAGACTTCCTGGACGACGAGCTTTACATTGAGCGATATAATGATTCCCGCAATGGTCCACGCGAAAATTTTTAACCAGGGCCTGATGGCGAATACGCCCATTTTTTCCTTGTCGCTGGTAAAGTGAATGAGTGGTATGATGGCAAAACCAAGTTGCAAACTCAACACCACCTGGCTGAGCACAAGCAAAGCGCCGGTCTCACTTTCGCCGTAGAGAATAATTACCAGGTAGGCGGGGATAATGGCGATCACGCGGGTGATAAGCCGCCGTAGCCATGCGGCGATGCGCAGGTTAAGGTAGCCTTCCATCACGATCTGGCCTGCGAGGGTGCCCGTTATCGTTGAGCTTTGACCTGCGGCAATCAGCGCGATGCCGAAGAGCATGGAAGCCCACTCGTTGCCAAGCAATGGACTTAGGAACTTATAGGCCTCTTCAATGTCCTGGACTTCAAACATTCCGGCCCGGTAAAAAGTGGAAGCAGCGAGAATAAGAATGGCAGCATTGACAAAAAAGGCAGCGTTCAGGGCAATGGCAGAATCAATGAAGTTGTATTTGATCGCCGACCAGATTCCTTTCTCCGAAGTATCAATTCGCCGGGTCTGGACAAGGGAGGAGTGAAGATAAAGATTGTGGGGCATTACGGTGGCGCCGATAATTCCAATGGCGATGTATAAGGCCTGGTCACCTGGCAATGTGGGGATGAACCCCTTGGCCAGTTCTCCAAATGAAGGCTTGGCAAAAATCATTTCAACCAGAAAAGACGTGCCGATAATGGCCACAAGGCTGATGATAAACAGTTCGATCTTCCTCATGCCATAACTCTGTAGGAGAAGGAGCAAGAGCGTGTCAAGAACAGTGATAGAAACGCCCCAGATCAAGGGGAGTCCGAAGAGAAGTTTCATACCAATGGCCATCCCGAGCACCTCAGCGAGGTCGCATGCTGCGATGGCTATTTCAGCCAGTATCCACAAGATGAAGTTGATGGCAGGATGGTAGGTGTTGCGTGATGCCTGTGCTAGATCCAGTTGCCGCACTACGCCCAACCGCGCGCTTAGACTCTGCAATAGCAAAGCCATGATGTTCGACATGAGCAGCACCCAGATCAACGAATAACCAAATCTGCTGCCTCCTGCGATGTCCGTCGCCCAATTGCCAGGGTCCATGTAGCCCACGCTGACGAGATAGGCAGGTCCCAGGAAGGCAAGAAGCTTTCGCCATCCCTTGCGGTTGGTGGAGTCAATCGAGGAGTGGACCTCGCTGAGCGATTTTCTATTCAATATTTCAGCATCCATGTTAT
>JANYHW010000083.1 GCA_025358885.1 Cytophagales bacterium
CCCTGCTTGAAGCAGCCAGTTGTGCCAAACCCATCATTACCACGGATGTCCCGGGATGCCATCAGGTAGTTAAGGACAATTACAATGGCCTCCTTTGCCGGGCGATGGACGCAAGGGATCTTGCCAATACCATGGACCGAATGGCAAAGATGGATGATACAACATTACGCCAGTTTGGAATGAACGGGAGAAAAAAAATGGAACAGGAGTTTGATGAGTCGCTCGTCATTGACAAATACCTTCAAACCATAGAAGAACTGCGAAGGGCATCCTGATACGGAGGCGACTACTTCGCTACCGAAGTTGACCGGAAATAGGTAGTTTTGCTATTGAATTATTTATTAAGAGGTGAACTTTCTCCGCTTTTCAGCCAGAAATCTTGTGCTTGTTGTACTCCTCTCCTGGGGTTGTTCGTCGTACAAGCAGAATATCATGCTTCGAACACCTGAGGACTTCAAGTCGGCTCCCATTACAAAAGAGATACTGCAGGCTGAACGCAACTACGTCATTCAAAAAAATGATTACCTCAAAATTGAAGTGTATACGAATAAAGGGGAGCGCATTATTGATCCCAACCCGGAACTCTCCAATCCCACCGCTACAAGCACACAACCAAGATCAATTCCCACCTACCTGGTGGAACTAAATGGAATTGTCAAATTTCCTGTAGTGGGGGAATTAAGAATGGAAGGACTAACTCTTCGACAGGCAGAATCCATACTGCAAGTCGAATTCGATAAATACTTCAAGGAATGCTTCGTCCTCCTTACCTTTCAAAACAAGCGCGTAATTGTTTTAGGGGCCGTGGGGGGCCAGGTAATTCCTCTTTACAATCAAAATGTCACGCTGGCTGAAATCCTGGCGATGGCCAAGGGCCTTGACAATTTCGCGAAGGCAGGCAACATCCGTATTGTCCGCAATGAACGAATCTTTTTGGTAGATCTCAGCACTACGGAGGGATTTCAGGCCGGGAACATGATTGTTGAGCCTGGCGACATCATCTACGTTGAGCCTATCCGCAGACCCATTGCTGAAGGGCTGCGCGATTATGCCAGCCTCCTTAGTTTGTTTATAAGTACACTGTCTTTAATTATAGTCATCCGAAGCCTGAAATAATTATGAACCCGCGCGCCACCATACAACCCGCTGACACCCAAGAAGGGCTTGATTTGGACAAGCTCCTGATGCTGGTTCGCAAGAATCTCTGGATTATCCTCTTCATTTTTATCATGACCAACCTGGCGGCCTACCTCACGATTCGCTGGACAAAGGATGTGTATGAGTCATATTCAGAATTAAAACTCGAAATCAAGCAAGACGCCACGGCACTTGGAATCAAGCAATTGGCCGACGACCAGAACAGAAATATCATCGCGGGTGAAATCGAACAGATGAAATCGAAGCTATTTTTCAGCCGGGTCCTTGATTCTCTGGATTTATGGATCAGCTACTATAGCATTGGAAATGTGCTGGAATATGAGATGTATCGGAGATCTCCTTTTCAAATTTCATTTTCGAATATGGATGGCCGATACCTGGATAAACAAATCTTTTTTGATTTTCTTGAAGGAGACCAATATCAAATCAAAATCGGTGAGACAGGTGAAGAAAAGGTGGCACATTTGGGTGATTCGATCCTGACCGCAGCCGGCAATTTTCACGTAACGCTTACTCCGCATTCATTTCCGGATTTCAAAAATCACTATTTCTTTGTTGTCAACAGTCGTGAACGCTTGATAGACTTCCTCCGACAAAATCTAAAAATTGAACCGATCAATTTTGACGCCAATACCATTCGCATCACCCTTCGCGACTATAATCCGCTGAAGGTGTATACCGTTGTCAATAAGATTGATTCAGTTTACCTCCACTATAGCAATGAACAGAAAAACATGGCCAACAAACAGAAGATTGAGTGGCTCAACAAAGAACTCGGACAGGTAGAAGTTAAAATGGAGAATTTCGAAAACTATTTTGAGGACTTTACCCTGAAAAACAAGAGCAGTGACCTGAATTCTGACCTGCGCAAAACAATTTTTATTATCAATCAGGTCGATTCTCAACGTTTCAACCTCAACAAGAAAATCATTGAAATCAATACCCTGATGGATGATCTTTCTGCGGGACGACTCACCAATGCGATGATGCCAAAAGCATATCTTCCCGCCTTTATCAACTCCCGTATTGAAGAATATCAGAAAATTACCCGGGACAAGAATAAACTTACACTCTCGTATAAGGACAACACCTACGCTTACCAGCAAAAAGACCAGGAGGTAAATGCCCTGAAAACTTCTCTTTTTAGTCAATTAACAGAAATCAGAAAGAATTGGATGAGTTCCATGATTGAACTCAATGAAAAGAAGGAATCACTGGAGAAGAAATTTTCTACTATGCCGGATAAAAGCACCCAGTATTCAAAGAACCAGCGATTCTACAAGTTGTACGAAGAATTCTACCTCAGTATGATGCAAGCCAAGGCAGAATTCGAAATTGCGCAGGCTGGAAGCACCCCCGATTTAAAAATACTTTCGTCTGCGGCATTGCCATCACGACCAGTCGCACCCAACCGATATATGATACTGGGCATTGGCTTCGTGGCAGGCCTGGTGCTTAACTTCTTTTTTATCGGAATTGTATACCTGATTAACAATAAGATCACGGGTCTTCATGAAATAGAGCAATCAACTTCTGTACCGGTATTGGGCGTTATCCCTCAAATGAGGAGCAATTCATTAAGTCCTTTTCACATTGTTGAAAACCCACGCTCCATTGTTAGTGAGGCAATTCGAACGTTACGCACCAACCTTGATTTTTTTACGTCAAGCAATGCCAAGAAAGTAATTGTGATCTCCTCCACTGTATCAGGGGAAGGCAAATCTTTCCTCGCCATGAACCTCGGCGGTATTTTGGCGTTGTCCAGAAAACGGGTTGTCTTGCTTGACCTTGACATGCGGAAGGCAAAAGCCAATGGTCATACAGGGAGCAATGACACAGCAAAGGGTGTAAGTACTATCCTGATTCACCGCAGCACACTTCAGGATAGCATCACCAAGACATCCATGGAAGGGTTTGACTTTATTCCCTCAGGTCCCCACCCTCCCAACCCATCAGAGCTATTACTTAATGGTGCCTTTGAAGGTTTGTTGGATGAGCTCCGTGACCTTTACGATTATATCGTAATTGATACTCCCCCGGTGGGTCTCGTGACGGATGGTATCATGGCTATGAAACGCGCCGACCTTTCCATCTACGTGGTAAGAGCCAATTATTCCAAGAAAGACTTCTTAAAGAACCTCGACAGGATCGTATCCATCAACAAACTATCCAATGTTGCTGTCGTTCTGAATGCGTTGCCCAGCTCCGGAAAAACATACGGCTACGGATATTACCATGAGGATCAGAAGAAATCAAACTGGATAAAACAAATTTTTCGCAAATAGCGTGTTCTCCTTTCTCTCCCGTAAGCACACGCCTGCCAGGCCTCTGCTGACCGACATGCATTCCCATTTGCTCCCGGGCGTAGATGATGGGGTAAGAACTATCGAAGAGTCCTTCGGAGTGATCGATAAGCTCATCGAATTGGGGTATCAAAAGATCATCACTACACCTCACATCATGTCCGACTACTATGGCAATACTGCCTCCTCGATCACAGAAGCCTATGAACGCTTCATTCCAATACTGCGGCAACACGGATACACCATCCCGTTCTTTTGCGCTGCCGAATACTACCTGGATGAAAATCTCTCAGAACTTGTGCGCAAAAAGGAAAAACTGCTGACATTTGGGGACCGCTGCCTCCTGTTCGAAACCAATGCAGTGAGCGAGCCTCTTCAACTGAAGGAATTCGTCTTCGGTCTGACTTCAAAGGGCTACAAACCAATCCTTGCTCACCCCGAACGTTACCAGTACATGACCATAGAAAAAGCCGACGATCTACGCCAGCGGGGTGTGTTGCTCCAGGTGAACTTACTTTCCCTTGCGGGATATTATGGACCGCCAATGCAAAAACTGGCCGAGAAGCTGATCGACCGTGGATGGATTGACATGCTCGGCACAGATTGTCACAATATGGATCAAATTGGATGGCTTAAGAAAGTGAAAAACAGCAAATATTACGGCAAGGCAACCAGCTTGCCATTACTTAATTTTTCCCTATGAGTCGCATTGCCGTTACAGGTTCCACTGGACTTCTGGGTGGTCACATTATAGAAAAATTAAGTAAGGAAGGTATTGCCATCACGGCCGTTCATCGCCCCGGAACGACAGCCCATTTTAATACTGAAATCACCGTTCGCCCCGCAGACATTCTCGACCAGGTCTCATTGGAAGAAGCTTTAAAAGATGCAGACACGGTGGTGCACGCTGCGGCTTTTGTATCATTCAATCCAAGGCAACGAAAAAACATATATGAAATCAATGTCAAGGGGACAAGGCTGATTGTCGATACATGCCTCCGTCTCGGCATTAAAAATCTCATCCACATAAGTTCGGTAGCTGCTCTTGGTAGAAAATCGGGAGAAGTACTGAACGAAGAAAGCAAATGGAATGGGGCTCCAACTTCAGAATACGCGGAATCGAAATATCTGGCCGAGCTGGAAGTATTCAGGGGTGCAGAAGAAGGACTCACCGTAAGTGTGATCAATCCTTCGGTCATACTCTCGGCCGCACAACCTGCACGAAGTAGCGCAACATTATTTGATTATGTGTGGAGGGAAAAGTCCTATTATACCGGTGGCTTGTTAAATTACGTGGATGCCCGTGATGTGGCCGATGTAGTGTTTCAACTCTATCAAAACCCCCAGCCAGGAGAAAAGTTTGTATTGTCTGCCGGCAGCATCAAGTACAAGGAATTCTTTGAACAAGTGGCCGCGCAGTTTGGCAAGAAGGCTCCCTCTATCCATGTGTCTTCCCGGCTTGCGTTATGGGCAGGATGGGCAGAAGAGATGCGGGCATTGCTATTTCAGCAAGAACCCATGGTAACCCGCCAATCAGCTAAGATGGCTGTTCAATCTTATCGGTACGACGCCGGTAAGGCAAATAGATTTCTTGGTGTGCCTTTCCGCAGCCTTGACGAGACAATAGCTTGGTGTTGCAAGGACTTTCTGCGAAATGTTAAGGCTAACAATTAAAAAATACAAGTTGTAGTTGGCCGATTATTAGCAGACTTTTGTTCAGAAACAGGGCCAAATTAATTAAATGCCCACTTTTTAATATTCGTGACCAGTTTCGTATTTTGGTCAAACCCTTTAAGAATGGCCCAGGAATTCAGAAAACGCGAGGAGGAAGAGGAGTTGATCAGAAGTTTTGAAGAAATTCTCAAGAAGAAATCAAGCGGCTTTTTTGATCTTGAAGCATACGAGATAATCATCTACCATTACCTTGACCGCAATAAGCACAAGAAAGCATTACTGGCTGTCACCATGGCGATGGAACAGTATCCTTATTCAACGGAACTAATTGCTGTAAAGGCCCAGGTACTTTCCAATCTTCAAAAGTATGATGAGGCACTTGAATTACTTGAACAAGCATACAACCTGCATCCAGCCGACCTGGACATCATGTTGTCCATGGGATCAATTTTTTCCCTTCAAGGCAACCATGACAAAGCCATTGAATTGTATGAGCAGGCCCTTGCAGTGACAGAAGAAGACAAAGATGAAATATACTATAGTCTGGGTCTTGCCTATCAGAGTAAAGAAGATTACGACCATGCCATTGAAAGCTATAAGAAATCCGTAGAGGAAAATCTCAACCATGAAGGATCGCTCTACGAACTTGCTTATTGCCTTGACATTGTTGGGCAATTGGAAAACAGTCTTTCATACTACAGGAAATTCATAGACGAAGATCCGTTTTCCGCACCTGCCTGGTATAACCTTGGAATCGTATGCAACAAGCTTGAACAATACGATGAGGCCATAGAAGCCTATGAATATGCCCTTGCATTGGATGAAAATTTTGCTTCCGCCTGGTTTAATATGGGCAATTCATTCATGAACAAACAGGAATTCAATAAGGCGCTGGATGGCTTTCGCAAAACAATTGAGATAGAAGGACCAAGCCCTGAAGTATATTGCTGTATGGGCGCAGCCTATGAAGGGCTTGAGCAATATGATCAGGGCTTAAAATTCTTTCAAAAATCCACCAAGCTTGATTCCATGTACGACGAGGCATGGTTTGGTGCGGGCAGTTGCCTGGAGAAACAGGAGAAATGGTATCAGGCCCTTCACTTCTTTAACAAGGCGGTCAAGCTTAACTCGCAAAACGCAGATTACTGGAAGGCCGCTGCACATGCAGAGTTCAAAATTGGAAACACCATTTCAAGCATAAGCGCATACGAAGAAGCAAGCCAACTGGGACCCGACGACAAGGAGATATGGTTGAACTGGTCCTTTATTTATTATGACAGGGGAGAATATGAGAAGGCTGTTGAGGTAATGCTGCAGGGTATGTCCGAAATTCCGGATGAGCCAGAATTTTTTTACCGGGTAGCCGTATACCTCATCGAGGCTGGTAAATTCAAAGACGCATTCAACTATCTTGAAAACGGGTTAATTTTGAATTTTGAAGGGCACACTGTCCTGTTCGATTTCTTTCAAAAGCCTGAGACCCAAAAGGCGCTATATAAAATCATTGATCAATTTAGAAAAGAGAATCCCTCATGAATTATTCGTTAAAAAATCTTCCTGAGCGCACCGTGAAGCCCAGACAAATCGGCTATACCATGGCCATGGACAAAGGTCTTAGTGTACGTCAAGCAGAAGATTTTGTAAGCATTTGTTCAGACCATGTCGATATTGTAAAACTTGGGTGGGCTACATCGTACGTGACACCAAATCTGAAAGAGAAAATCAAGGTGTACCAAGAGGCGGGTATTCCCTGCTATTTTGGAGGAACACTTTTCGAAGCCTTTATTATCCGTGATCAATTTGACGATTACCGTAAGTTACTCGACAAGTATGATTTGCAGTTTGCAGAAGTGTCTGATGGTTCGATAGATCTCGACCATGACAAAAAATGCGATTATATAAAAAGGCTCACGCCACAGGTTACCGTCCTCTCCGAAGTTGGGTCAAAAGATGCCGATAAAATTATTCCTCCTTATCAATGGATTGAATTAATGCAGAAGGAGTTGGAGGCAGGAGCATGGAAGGTTATCGGTGAGGCCCGTGAAGGCGGGAATGTAGGATTGTTCAGGTCTTCAGGTGAAGTCCGTTCTGGCCTGGTGCAGGAAATTTTGACCAAAATTCCTTTTGAAAAGATCATTTGGGAAGCCCCACAAAAGGCTCAACAGGTATGGTTTATTAAGCTGCTTGGCGCTAACGTAAACCTCGGCAACATTGCACCCGAAGAAATTGTGCCCCTCGAGACCATTCGGCTCGGACTCCGTGGCGATACATTTCTACATTTCCTTGGCCTGGAACGCAAACGCAACAACAGCACACCCCCATTCCAAATAGACTAAATTCTCCGGTAGGCTTACTGCTGAGATCTTATTACTCCACATAAAAGACAATTCCATTGAGAAGACCCAAAGACTATCTGCTATTGTATCTTAAGGGCGTGAGCATGGGTTGTGCAGATGTCATCCCGGGAGTTTCCGGTGGAACAGTTGCATTTATCACTGGGATTTATGAAGAGCTCATCAATTCCATAAAATCAATAGACTTTGGTGCCTTCCGGCTTTTGTTCAGCCTTAGGATCGTGGAGTTCTGGAAAAGAATTAACGGCAATTTTCTGATCTGCGTATTGGCCGGGATTGTAACCAGTTTACTATCCCTTTCAAGACTGATGACATACTTGCTCGAGTATCATCCCATTGCCATATGGTCCTTCTTTTTCGGACTGATACTGGTCTCCTCTCCGCTCATTCTTCGTGATATCCACAAGTGGAATGCGGGGACAGTGGTTTCCTTTATTCTGGGAATTGGGATAGCCTACCTGATTACTGTGCTGTCGCCGACTGAAACACCCACGAATCTCTTTTTCATTTTTTTCTGCGGAGCCCTGGCCATTTGTGCGATGATCTTGCCAGGCATTTCGGGGGCATTCATACTCTTGCTCATTGGCAAGTATGAGTACATGATTACCGCCCTCATTAATTTTAATATCCCGGTTATCCTTGTATTCGTATTGGGCTGCTTTCTGGGACTGCTGGGTTTTTCCCATTTCCTGAGTTGGATCCTCACACACTACCGGTTTCCTACCCTGGCACTCCTTGCCGGCTTTATGATTGGTTCTCTCAACAAAGTGTGGCCGTGGAAGGAAGTAGTCGCTTTCCGCCTCAACCACGAATGCGTGCAGGTGCCGGCATTCGACAAGAGTGTCTGGCCCGGTCGGTACCTGGAAGTTACAGGACAAGACCCTCAACTATTTTATGCGATCCTTTTTGCCGCCGTAGGAATTTTTCTCGTCGTTGCCATAGAAAAGACCGCCGCTTATCTCAAATCAAAAAATTAGTCTCCATGGAAAAGAAATTTGGCTTAATCGGCTCAACTGTCAGTCACTCTTTCTCAAAAGCCTATTTTGATGAGAAGTTCTTCAATGACGGCCTTCGCGACTACCATTATGACCTTTATCCGCTCAATAGCGTGGATGAAATAAAAACTCTCCTGAAAGAGAATCCCGGACTGGTCGGATTGAATGTGACCATCCCTTATAAAGAGCAAGTATTGAAATTCCTGAGTGATATCGATCCCTTTGCCAAGACCATCGGAGCTGTCAACGTGATCAAGATCCAAAATGGAAAACTGAAAGGTTATAATACGGACAGTGATGCTTTCCTCGAGTCACTTGAAAAGTGGTTTCCAAACCCCAGTGGCTCAATGGCGCTAGTCCTGGGCAGTGGCGGGTCTTCTAAGGCCGTGCAGGTAGCACTGAAAAGACTTGCCATCCCGTACAAGGTGGTCTCCAGAGACCCAAAACTTGGCGACTTTTCCTATGAAGTCCTGGAGACAGATGCTAAGATCATTGCTGCCTCCAACCTTATCATCAATACCACTCCGCTTGGCATGAGCCCAAACACGAACGCCATGCCAGCCATTGATTATGAACTGCTCGGGTCCAGCCATTTTGTGTTTGACCTAATCTACAATCCAGCAAGGACCAAATTCCTTCAAAAAGCAGAAATGCGCGGTACCACGATTAAGAACGGCCTTGAAATGCTGCACATCCAGGCAGAGAAGGCATGGGCAATCTGGAATAATTAGTCTCCAGCACCCATTAAGAGTAAGGTAAGATCACTCTCGGGGTTTTTGTCAGGTTATAGCTAACTTTGGGATTCAATTGTTCAAAATTTGGATTTCAAACTCGCCAGCAATTACGAGCCAACGGGAGACCAGCCGGAGGCCATCAAGAAATTAGTCAAGGGCCTTGAAGAAGGTGAAGCACACCAAACACTGTTGGGAGTAACAGGGTCTGGAAAGACATTTACCATGGCGAACGTGGTGGCAACGGTCAACAGACCTACCCTTGTGCTCAGTCACAACAAAACCCTTGCGGCACAATTGTATGGGGAGTTCAAACAATTCTTCCCGGAGAATGCAGTCGAATTCTTTATCTCCTACTATGATTATTACCAGCCAGAGGCATATATCCCATCTTCCAACCTCTATATTGAAAAGGACCTGTCGATTAACGAGGAAATTGAAAAACTTCGACTGAGTGCCACCTCCTCCTTGCTTACCGGTCGTCGCGATGTCATCATCGTGGCATCAGTTTCTTGTATCTATGGTATAGGCAACCCTGAAGAGTTTGGAAAGAATCGAATCCAACTTGCCGTGGGAGAAACCATTGCACGCAACAGGCTTTTGTTTGCGCTGGTGGACATCCTGTATAGTCGCACGGATGCTGACTTTCGACGCAGCACTTTCCGGGTGAAGGGCGACACAGTGGATATATTCCTGGCGTACGCGGACTATGCGGTGCGAATATTTTTTTTCGGCGATCAAATTGAATCCATTCAGCGAATCGACCCCAATACGGGGAAGAAAATATCCATTGAACAAATGGTGACCATTTTTCCAGCCAACCTGTTTGTAACGGGCAAAGATGCACTCCAGCAAGCCATTCGGGAAATACAGGATGACATGATGTTGCAAGTGCAGATGTTTGAAATGGAGAAACGCCATCTCGAAGCCAAACGGCTCAAGGAAAGAACAGAATTTGATCTTGAAATGATGCGCGAACTTGGCTATTGCAGCGGCATCGAAAACTATTCCCGTTATTTCGACCGACGCAAAGCCGGCGACAGGCCCTTCTGCCTGATCGATTACTTCCCCGATGACTATCTCATGGTCATTGATGAAAGTCACGTGAGTATTCCGCAGGTGCGTGCCATGTGGGGTGGCGACCGTTCCCGTAAGGCAAACCTGGTGGATTACGGATTCAGATTACCCTCGGCCCTCGATAACCGGCCACTGACCTTCAATGAGTTTGAAACACTCGTGAACCAGGTAGTGTACGTGAGTGCTACACCGAGCGAATACGAACTTCGGAAGTCAGAAGGTGTTGTCGTGGAGCAAATCATACGACCCACGGGCCTGTTGGATCCCGTCATTGATGTCCGCGCCAGCAAGAACCAGATTGATGACTTGTTGGAAGAAATTGATGAGCGTGTCAAGAAGAAGGAGCGCGTACTGGTCACCACCCTTACCAAACGGATGGCGGAAGAATTGACAAAATTTCTCGAGCGTGCGTCCGTGAAATGTCGCTACATCCATTCGGAAGTTGCCACCCTGGATCGAGTTGAGATTCTGCGGGAACTACGACTCGGGGTGTTTGATGTGCTGGTGGGTGTAAACCTGTTGAGGGAAGGACTTGACTTGCCTGAAGTTTCGCTGGTGGCAATTCTCGATGCCGATAAAGAAGGTTTCCTGAGAAATGAGCGGTCACTGGTACAGACCATTGGACGCGCAGCCAGGAATGTTAACGGTCGTGTTATCATGTATGCAGACAAAACCACGGAGTCCATGCAACAAGCCATAGATGAAACCGATCGGAGAAGGAAAATTCAAATCGATTATAACCTGGCCAATGGTATAACACCGCAGACCATAATCCGGACTAAAGACTCCATCCTTGGGCAAACAAAAGTTGCCGACTCCAAGAAATCGCCCAAGAGGTATTATGTCGAGAACGAGGAGAAATCGCTGGCCGCAGATCCCGTTATGGCATACCTTACCAAGGCCGAGTTGATAAAAATGAGTGAACAAACTCGCAAGGCAATGGAAAAGGCCGCGAAAGAACTCGAGTTTATGGAAGCGGCAAGGCTAAGGGATGAGTTCCTCGCATTGAAAAAGATGATTGAAAGTAAGGCGTAAAAATGCAGTGCTTAAGGCAGAAAGTTGAAAGCAGCGGATCCTTTTTTGCTTTTCACCTTTTAACTAAGCAGTAATAGAGAAATAACTTCTAGATATGAAATACCTAATCTCCACTTTACTTTGCATGTCCATCACCCAAATTCTGTTCGCCCAAAGTACTCATGATATCCTTGTCAGCGGTGCCATCGATCTCATCAAGACCGACAACTACAAACTATTTGACAAGGCCCAGGTTGGTTTTGAAGCTAACTATTTCATTGAACGGCATTTTGCAGTAGGTGCAGGAGCGGAGATATGGACCAGGCAAAGGAACTCATTTGTCATGGGTGCCCGTTGGTATGCCAACGAAAACATCTTTGTCCGTTTCCGTGGGCTGATTGGCTTTAATGATGCTGCCCTTGGAGCGGGCTGGTCCAAAGCCGTGAATGAAAATTGGCGGCTTGAGGCAATCGGTGACTACTATTTTAATTCATCGCAATTTGCCTTCCGGGCCGGGGTGAGCTATATCATCAAAAGAAAATAAGAGGGCGAATCGTCATTAAAAAAGCCAGGATAAACGCCTGGCTTTTTCTATTTTAGAAATCCTGTTGATTTAAGCAAAACGCCTGGCCACTTCTTTCCAATTCACAACGTTCCACCATGCCGCACAGTAATCCGGCCGGCGGTTTTGGTAGTTGAGATAATAGGCGTGTTCCCATACATCCAATCCCAGGATTGGTGTTCCCTTTACTTCCGCAATGTCCATCAGTGGATTATCCTGGTTAGGCGTTGACGAGATGACAAGTTTCCCGGAGGAGTCCTTGACTAACCATGCCCACCCTGAACCAAAACGCGTAGTCGCTGCCGTGTTGAATTTCGTTTTGAATTCCTCAAAGTTTCCAAATGCTGCATTGATGGCATCCCCTAACGCACCTGATGGGGCACCTCCAGCATTCGGACCCATGACAGTCCAGAACATGCTGTGGTTAAAATGACCACCACCGTTGTTTCTCACAGGCATCGGATATTTTGAAATATTCTTGCAAATCTCTTCGATGCTCAGGTTTTCCTCCGGCTTTCCGGCTACAGCATTGTTAAGGTTGGTGACATATGCATTGTGGTGCTTGCCATGATGGATTTCCATCGTGCGAGCGTCAATATGTGGTTCAAGCGCACCAGGCGCATACGGAAGTGGTGGAAGTGTAAAAGCCATAAATTCTATTTTTAGGTTATTTAATCTCTATTATAAACAAATATAACAACCGGAATCCGGGGTCAAAAGTTTATTCCTAGCTGCTTTAACTTTCACGTTTGCTATGAAAAGCTGTGCCTGGCTTGCTTTGTCAATGGCGTCAGGGCTAATATTTTCTTACAAGCTCTCCCAGCGTGCGGATTCCCTGTTCCACCCTTTCCGACCAGGGCAATCCAAAACTCATTCTGAAACAATTTTCAAAACGACCTTGTGATGAGAAGATTTGTCCCGGGGCAATTCCTATGCCCACCTTCAGTGCGCGCTTGTGCAGTTTATAGGTGTCAATCTTTTTATCTAATTCTAGCCAAAGGGCAAAGCCTCCCTGGGGTCTTGTAATCCGGGTATCTTCCGGAAAATATTCATTTACCGCCTGGATGTAACGGAGACATTGTGTATGAAGGGCCTTTCGCAAGTGCCTCAAGTGAAGTTCATAGCGGCCATTTTCCAAAAAGTTAGCAATGGCAGCCTGGGCAAGGGTATTGGTTGCCACGGTATTCATCCGTTTCAGCCGGATAACTTGTTCTTTAAACCGGCCGGGAACAGCCCAGCCAATCCGGTATCCTGGCGCCAGGGATTTTGAAAATGAACCGCACTGAATCACCAACCCCCTTTTATCAAATGACTTGCAGGTGCGCGGCCGGGTTTTTCCAAAATACAGCTCGCCATAGATATCGTCCTCGATCAACGGCACGTTGCATCGCGCGAGTAATTCCACCAACCTTTTCTTCTTCTCATCCGGGAGGCAGCTTCCCATAGGGTTGTTAAAATTCGGCACAAACAGACAGGTTTTTATTTTGAACTTCCCGATGGCATTTTCCAGCACATCTATATCAATGCCGGAAGTCGGATCCGTGGGTATCTCAACTACTTTCAACCCCAGGCTTTCCATCACCTGAAAAATGCCAAAGTAGGTCGGACTATCAATCGCTACGGCATCACCTGGCTTTGTAATGGCTTTTAGTGTCAGGGAAAGGGCCTCCATACATCCTGCTGTAACTACCACATCATCTTCACTCAATGTGCCGCCCCAATTGAAAGATTGCCGGGCGATTTGTTTTCTCAACAGGACATTTCCCTGAATATGTTCATAATTCAAACAGCTGTCTTTGGCATTCCGTAACGCCTGCATGACCGCTTTATTTAATTTCGCTGCAGGCAGCAGCTCCGGAGCCGGGGCACCGAGAGAGAAACTGAGCAATTTGTCGGATCGCAAATCGTGGTAAACACTGCTGATCATCTCATCTATAGTTACGGGTACAGCTTCTTCCGACGGTGTACAACATAACGGAACCTCGAGCATGTGTTGAGGAGAAAATTTTACATAATAACCTGATTGGGGCCGCGCCTCAACAAGTCCCTTGCTCTCCAAATGATAATATGCCTGAAAGGCTGTACTCAGGCTGATCCCCTGCTCCTTGCTGAGTGTGCGGACAGACAAAAGCTTGTCCCCAACCTTGAGGGATTGCTTTTCAATCAACCGCTCAATGCGGTCAGCGACTTCCTGGTATAGGTGGTCGGTAGCGATTTCTGTTTTCATGAAGACTGCCTTTGATGGATTATTCTCCTCAACTGATCTGGTCAAAATTAATGAATCTGAAACTGTTTTATCAAGGCAAATCCAACAATCTTTGAAAAATATTTCGGACCGCAAGAAGGAGGTTGAAAACGGCTTCTTGCTGAAATTCCTTTGCACTAGTGAACGACTTAGTCAGCTCACGAAGACTATGAAAAATCTGATTGCCGGTATACTTTTCCTTTCTATAGCTTCCCATTCACTGGCGTTCACTGCTGAGCTTATGGATTCAATCAGGGAAAAAAAGGTAAAGAATTCTCATTGGAGATTGACCGCAAGGCTTCACAGCAAGGGTATCTTTAATTTCGGAGGCCGGATAGGAAGCGAAAATCCAACGGGGGATATCAATTTCACCTACGATCGCAAGAATTGGGGATTTCTGTTTTTCAAAGGGCAAGACTTCATCGACCATTCAACGTTCTATAATTTCTCCCTGGCGACTGTTTACACGAATATTCGTTTGTCGTCCAGGGTTACCATGACCCCTTCGATCGGAACCCTCCTCGAACAGGCAAACGGAGTTGCTGACAAGGGTTCTGACGCCGTCTTCCTGCTGACCACCACCTACAAAATCAATTCAAGATTCTCTCTGGAACAAATGAGCTTGTTGGGGAATCTGATCATTGAGCCGGAAGCACGCGATTGGGTGAACCGCCTTAGGCTGTTGTACACCTACCGTCATGTGGATGTTATTACTGCCCTTTGGCATAACAACAGTGTATTTGATCATTCATCTTTTTGGTCCACCGGACTCACTGTGTCGTATGCTCGTGTCAGGATAGGCGAACACGCATTCCTGAACACCGGTATATCAGGGCTGTTGGTATTGCAAACATCAGATGAAACGGTTAACCCCAAAAAAAATGTTGTGATGGTGACCGTAGGTCTGCAGGTGTTTAATTGAAATCGAACAACAAGGGAACAACTAGTAGTATTTCATCTTCATCTTTACGGTCTTGTTGCTCATCAGGAAAAAGTCAAAGTCCTTGTACACCGGCCTCCTCAACGCCGAATGGTAATAATCAGAAAAGGCATGTCCCTCC
>JANYHW010000091.1 GCA_025358885.1 Cytophagales bacterium
TGGCCAAAAACTGGGCACGGGTTGTAGATAAGCGATTTGGCTCAAGCGACTCTACAACCCGTGCCCAGTTTTGGGCCAGGGATCCCAAAGGTCCCGGTGATGCGTATTGGATCAGGTCTGTTAAGAATGGTGTATCCTTGAGCAAGCCCAGTGAAATCAATGTGGCCTTCGATGCTGGATTTTCTTCCGGGGGTGAAACCGACGGCGTCGACTTCATTACACCCATCCGAAGACGTATTAATCCAAATGATAAAGATGCGGCAGGCAAGACCTTATCACCTTTTCAGGAGGGAGATTCCATTAACGTACAGATTCATAGTATAACAGTGGCTGCATTCAACTATCTCAACGAGGTAGCTGTACAAACAGACAGACCCGGAGGCTTCCAGGAATTGTTTGCCAAGCCGTTGGCCAACGTATCTACAAACATCACCAGCACGGGAGGTCATAAAGTGTTGGGGTTCTTCAATGTGGCGGCAGTATCTTCTGCAGGTAAGAGACATAAGAAATAAAAAGGAGAAGTGCATCGAATTGGAGTAAGTCAACCTCCCGTTGATCGGGATTTGCAATCCAGACCGAGTAGTAATTGAAAACCCATAATTGGTGATTTTCACTATACAGGTTTTTATTTCGGCTGTGATCACGTAGTTTTCAAGCTTAAAGTACCCGACATGTTTTTTTTGCGCTGCGGTGCCTTCCTGATTTTCTTTCTCATCTTCGAATCTGCTTTCGCCCAGGAGTCCGTAACGCAGGAGACCAACGCTCCATATATCAAATGGTATCAGGTCAACACGCCCAACTTTCGGATTCTTTACCCACGTGGATTTGACACGCAGGCACAAAGAGTGGCGAATACCCTCGAGACCGTCCGTGAACCTGAAGGCCAGACGATGGGTGCGGTGCCAAAAAAGATATCGGTTATTCTTCAAAATCAATCCTCGCTTTCCAACGGATTTGTAACACTGGCACCCCGGCGCTCGGAGTTTTATACCATGCCAGCACAGAACTACAACCTTGCCGGCAATAACGACTGGCTGAATCTTCTCTCTTCACATGAATACCGGCACATGGCCCAGTTCCAAAGAAGTATCACCGGCTTCAACAAGGTGATTTATTATTTGTTTGGTCAGCAGGCCGTGGCCGGAATGGCCTTCGCCGCCGCTCCGCAGTGGTTTTGGGAAGGTGATGCCGTGGCTACAGAGACTGCGTTTACGTCCAGTGGGAGAGGACGCATACCCAATTTTGATCTGCTGTTCCGCACCAACCTCATGGAAGGGCGCACCTTCAACTATAGCAAACAATATCTCAGGTCATACAAGAACAACATCCCAAACCATTATGTGCTCGGCTATAACATGGTGTCATACTTGCGAAAAAAGACAGGGGATCCGCTGATATGGGAGAAAATTACCGGACGGTCATGGAATGTCCCCTTCATTCCCTTTGCCTTCTCGAATGCGATCAAGAAAGAGACCGGATTGTATGTAAAGGATTTGTACAAGGAGATGGCTCAGGAACGAAAGAAGGATTATGAAGAAGCATTGAAGGGTTTGGAGTTCACTCCCTTTGAAGTCGTCACAAAGAGAACTTCTACAGCGTACACTGATTTTCTCTATCCTCAGCCACTCGAAAACGGAAAAATTCTGGTTTCGAAGTCCGGCATAGGTGACATAGAAACCCTGGTGATGATTTCCCCGGATGGAGCCGAAGGTGATCGCTACGTGCAAGGACCAATCAACGACGCAGGTATTTTGTCGGCCACCAATCTGCGCGTAGTGTGGAATGAGTTCAGGTACGACCCTCGTTGGCTTGTACATAATTACTCGATGATAAAAGGATATGATTTTGGGAATAAGCAGCACACGATAGTTTCAAAGCATTCCCGGTATTCAGCCGCAGCGCTCTCACCCGATGGATATCAGGTGGCGACTATAGAAACAAGCAATGATTATGTGATTCACATGGTCATCCTGGATTACTTCACCGGAAAGACAATCAAGGATCTACCCAATCCCAACAATGATTTGCTCGCTATGCCTCATTGGACTGCTGACGGGAAGTCAGTTGTGGCCCTGCGTACCAATGCTTCCGGCAAGACCATTACCCGGTTTGATGTTGCCCAGGGGAACTCATCCGACCTCCTTCCATTTTCGTCTGAAAATATTGGATATCCCGTGGGATATGACAAGTACATCTTTTACAATTCACCCATCAGCGGCATCGATAACATATATGCCCTGGATGTAAATACAGCAGAGAAATACCAGGTAACGTCAGGGAAATATGGAGCCTACAATCCTGCTGTCTCCCGTGATGGTAAAACCATTTACTATAACAACCAGACACGCGATGGGATGGATGTCGTGAAGATTCCATTTGATCCCTCGCGATGGAAGAGGGTGGCACCCGCGCCTCCATCGTCAAATGCGATGTTTCAACACCTCGTCGATCAGGAAAAAAATCCAGAACTGCTGAAAGATATTCCTTCTAATATTTTTCCAACAAAGCGATATCACCGTGGACAGGGTATGATCAATCCCCACAGCTGGGGACCGTATTTTATTAATTCGTTGACACAGGCGCAGATTGGAATTTCTTCCCAGGATATTCTCAGCACGACGACGATCAATGCCGGTTATATTTATGATGTCAACGAGCGTGCCGGTGCCTGGCAAGCAAAATTCAGCTATCAGGGATTTTACCCTATCCTGGACTTCAGCATCTCGCAGGCAAACAGGACAGTGAATGAAGGGGACTACACATTCTTTCGAATAGACACCCTTCAAAAAGTTCCGTTGAAGCTTGATACGACAAGTTCCGTCAAGAACGTCACCTTCCATTGGACCGAGAAGACAGTGGAGACGGGTTTGCGCATCCCACTGGTTACCACGACTTCAAAGTTTGTTGGAAATGTAATGATTGGGAACTTCGTTGGCTTTACACAAGTGAGCAATTTCACCAATGCGTATAGCAATAGCCGCATAGTTCCTGCATTTGAAAGAAGCGGCCCCTCCACTCCACCTACCATTTCGACCAAAGATCCTTCCTATTTCTTCAGAAGTTATGTGGACAATGGTAAGTTGCTCTATAACCATTTCAGTCTTTCTTCTTACCGGCTGCTCAAGGTCAGTCGTCGCGACATCTACAGCAAGTGGGGACAAGCGATCTACCTTGATTATTACAACACACCCTATGGTGGAGATTTTTCGGGCGGGCAGTTTACATTTTATGGAGTGGCCTACCTTCCAGGATTATTCAAGCACCATTCGCTGTGGGGCTATTGGGGCTACCAACGATCGGTCATCGAGCGTGCCAATCTAAGTACCGGCAAGGGTCTTGACAACTATATCTTCCGCAACGTACTTCCTTTGCCGAGGGGCCAGTCAGTGTCAAGGTCACAAAACATGTACTCCATGTCTGCCAATTACACGTTACCGCTTTGGTACCCGGACGCAGCTCTGGGCCCTTTGCTCAACATTCAACGGGTGAGGGCCAATGGCTTTTTTGATTATGGATTTGGCAGCAACCCTGATTTTGCTACTGCACAATACAGTGGTAAGCAGGAGTACATTTCAGCCGGTGTGGAAGTTAAATTTGATATAAATGTGATGCGGTTTTTGCCTCAATTCAACGTAGGATTCCGCTATGCTTACGGAATCAAACCCTCAACGACAAGGTTCGAGGTGCTGATCGGCAGTATCAATTTCTAGATTTTTTGAAAGTGGGTAAAAGCGCTTGAAAATCGAACCTTTACGCCTATTTTTGAGATCACGAAGCACTAAATGGAGATATAGCATGGCAGAAATTATCCGGATGCCTAAGATGAGCGATACGATGACCGAAGGGGTGATCGCCAAATGGCATAAAAAGATTGGTGACACGGTGAAGTCGGGCGAACTGATGGCGGAGATTGAAACCGACAAGGCCACCATGGACTACGAATCATTTAATACAGGAGTAGTCCTTTACCTGGGAGCCAAAGAAGGCCAGGCTGTTAAGATCAATGACGTACTGGCTATAGTAGGGAACAAAGGTGAAGACTATGCCGCATTGCTGGCTGGAGCTGGTGCCCAGACATCTGCTGCAGTTGGCGGTAAAACAGAAACGGTTATGACGGAAGCAGCGGTTGCCGTGGCAACCACACCTGCGACTGCCATCGACACATCAGGAATCAAGGCGGAAATTGTCCTCATGCCCAAGATGAGCGATACCATGGCAGAAGGTGTGATTGCCGCATGGCACAAAAAGGTCGGCGACACAGTGAAGTTGGGCGAACTCCTCGCGGAGATCGAGACGGACAAGGCCACGATGGACTATGAATCTGATAACACTGGCACCTTGCTCTATATCGGCGCCAAGGAAAAAGAAGGTGTTGCAGTAAATGGGGTGCTGGCCATCATTGG